>NZ_JBHVEU010000018.1:0-43269 GCF_042802075.1 Kitasatospora sp. NPDC057518 | reverse complement strand
CTCCCGGAGCGGGGGAGGTCGCGGCCCGTTCGGCGGCGGTGGTGGGGGTCAGGCGCGGGCGCCCGCCGGGGCGGTGCGCGTGTCGCCGTCCGCGAACCCGCCCAGGACGAAGTCCTCGTCCACCTGGGTCGCGAGGTCGATGCCGACCTTGGAGTTGGCCCAACTCTCCGCGTTGCGGCGGTGGAAGAGCACCGCCTGCTCGGTGTAGCGGCGCGCGTCCCGCCGCCCGTACGCCGCGTCGGCCTCGATCCGCAGCTCCTCCAGCACGGCCCGGTCGGCCGTCTCCAGGGACTTCAGCGGCGGTTCGGCGCCCTGCTCCAGGCGGCGCACCCAGTCCGACTGCCGGAAGGTGGTGAGCAGGTCGTCGCCGACCTCGCGGCGCAGGAAGGCCAGGTCGTCCGGCCCCTGCACCTTGTTGCCGACCACCCGCAGCCGCACGCCGAAGTCGCGGGCGTAGTCCTTGTACTGGCGGTAGACGGAGACGCCCTTGCGGGTCGGTTCGGCGACCAGGAAGGTCAGGTCGAAGCGGGTGAACAGGCCGGAGGCGAAGGAGTCCGAGCCCGCGGTCATGTCGGTCACCAGGTACTCGCCCGGGCCGTCCAGCAGGTGGTTGAGCAGCAGCTCCACCGCGCCGACCTTGGAGTGGTAGCAGGCCACCCCGAGGTCCTCCTCGGTGAACGCGCCGGTCGCCAGCAGCCGGACCGAGCCCTCGTCCAGCGCGATCGGGCGGGCGCAGGCGGCGTAGACCGGGTTCTCCTCGACGATCCGCAGCAGTCGCGAACCGCGGCCGGGCGGCGTGGTTTTGATCATCTCGTCGGAGGAGTGGATGAGCGGGTTGCTGCCGCGCAGGTACTCCTTGATCTCCGGCAGGTGCCCGCCCAGTGAGGGCAGGGCTGCGGCCTGATCGTCCGTCAGGCCCAGCGCGGGGCCCAGGTGCTGGTTGATGTCGGCGTCCACGGCGACGACCGGCCGGCCCAGGGCTGCCAGGTGGCGGATGAACAGCGCGGACAGCGTGGTCTTCCCGCTGCCGCCCTTGCCGACGAAGGCGATCTTCATCTGGGGACTCCGGCTCTCGCTCAGGGCCCTCGCTGCGGGCCGTCCGCCCAGGGGCCGCGCGACGCGCTCCCTAGTTGGAAATCGTTATCGTCTCCGATAGTGGCCATGCTAGCCGGGGTTTGGGTGTCGCCGGGGGCGGGAAGTGAGGATTGCCTCTAACGGGTGATGCGGGGTTGCTGTTCCGGGAGGGGCGGCCCGTTCATTACTCTCGGGTAGGTGAGCACTGGAACTGATCCCCTCGCCCCGCTGGCCCAGCTCCCCGGGGTGCCCGACGCGGTCGCCGAGGTGCGCAAGGCCGTCGACCGGCTCTACGGCCACCGGGTGATGCGCCGCCGCGCGGCCGAGGTCACCTCCGAGTCCGCGCTGCGCGGCGCCCGCGCGTCGGCGGCCCTGGCCGGGGCCGACTGGCCGCTGGAGGAGGTCCGCCGCCGCAGCGACTTCGGCGCGGACCCCGAGGCCCGGACGGTCGGCGCGGCCCTGCGGATCGCCGCCGAGGCCGGCCAGCTGCTCAGCATCTGGCGGCACTCGCCGCTTCAGGTGCTGGCCCGGCTGCACCTGCTCGCGGTCGGCGACGGCGATCCGGCCGCCGGTCGCCCGCGGCGGGCCGGGGAGGGCGCGGAGGTGCTGTTCCCGCAGGAGCTGGAGCCGGTGGAGAGCGTCGAGGTCGAGGCCGTCGACGGGCCGCCGCCCGTGCTGCCGCCCGCTCCGGGTGCGGAGGAGGTCGCGGCCCGGCTCGACCAGCTCTCCCGGCTGCTGGTGGCGCGCGCGGAGGGCCAGGGCGTGGGCACGCCGGCCCTCGTCGTGGCCTCGGTGGTGCACGGCGAACTGCTCGCGCTGCGGCCGTTCGGCGCCCACAACGGCGTGATCGCGCGGGCCGCCCAGCGGATCGTGCTGATCGCCGAGGGGCTCGACCCGAAGTCGATCTGCCCGGCCGAGGTCGGCCTGGCCGAGCTGGGCACCGCCGCCCACCGCCGAGCCCTGGCCGGCTACCTGGCGGGAACCCCCGAGGGGATGGCGGCCTGGATCGCGTACAGCGGTCGGGCGCTGCGGCTCGGGGTGCGGGAGAGCACGGCGGTCTGCGAGGCGATGCAGCGCGGGATGGTCTGAGCGCCCCTCTCGGGACGGCGCGCGCGCCCCGAGAGGGGGCGCGCGGAGACGAGGATGCGGCGGCACCTGCTCCTGCCGGGTGCCGCCGCTGGTGCAGATACCGGGTGACCATGCATGCACCGGAAGTGCCGATCAGACGGGGATCCTGCCCGTTCGTCTGGTCCGGCGGCCCGACAGCGGGTCGGCTGCATGTGGGTGCCCGGATATCTGTACGTGCGGTCCGTGGGGCCTGAACTGCGTTGTCGGTTTGACCTCTTAAGGTCCTGACCGGGTCTCGCGGGCCGTGCTTCATTTGTATCGCGTTTCGGGGGAAAGGGGAACCCGAAAAGAGAAGTCTGTCCCGATTGACCGTTTTGTCCAAGGACTGCCGGGCCGCCCGCCTCAGGCGAGGGGGCGCCTCCGGCGGGCCAGGTACCAGATCACCCCGGCGGTCACCACGGCCGTCCCGACCGCCACCGCGGTCAGCACCGAGCCGCTCGGGGCCGAGAACTCGGGCAGTCGGCGCCGCAGTTCCACCGGCTTGTCGAAGACCAGCACCGGCCACTCCCGGGCCTGCGCCTCCTTCCGCAGCGCGCGGTCCGGGTTGACCGCCGACGGATGGCCGACCGCCTCCAGCAGCGGCAGGTCGGTGGAGGAGTCGCTGTAGGCGAAGGAGGCGGCCAGGTCGTAGCCCTCGGTCGCGGCCAACTCCCGAATGGCCGCGGCCTTGTTCTCGGCGTAGGCGTAGTACTCGATCTCGCCGGTGTAGCAGCCGTCCTCGACCTGGAGCCGGGTGGCGATCACGTGGTCCGCGCCGAGCAGCCGGCCGATCGGCTCGACCACCTCGGAGCCGGAGCTGCTGACGATCACCACGTCCCGGCCGGCCGCGTGGTGCTGCTCGATCAGCGAGGCCGCCTCGTCGTAGATGATCGGGTCGATCAGGTTGTGCAGGGTCTCGGCGACGATCTCGCGGACCTGCTGGACGTTCCAGCCCCGGGTGAGCGCGGAGAGGTACTGGCGCATCTTCTCCATCTGGTCGTGGTCCGCGCCGCCGACCAGGAAGACGAACTGGGCGTACGCGCTGCGCAGTACGGCCCGACGGTTGATCAGTCCGCCCTGGTAGAAGGGGCGGCTGAAGGCCAGTGCGCTCGACTTGGCGATGATGGTCTTGTCGAGGTCGAAGAAGGCCGCGGTGCGCAGCCCGCCGGGTCGGGGGCGAACGGGCGGGCGGAGCTCTTCGGGCCCGGTGGCGTCGCCCTGGGACTCGTCGGCGTAGTCGTCGGCGTTCTCGGTGGTGTCCACGGGAACCGAGGATAGAGGGAGCCGCAAAAGACCCCGCCATTCGGCGTACTCGCGGGCGTGCGGGTTTGTGTTTCTGGCCGCTCGGGTACACCATGGAAGTCACGGATCGTTCGCGACCGTGCTAACCCGGTCCGGCTCCTCCCCCCCGAGCCGGGCTGTGGATAGACGACCCCCGCTCTCCCCCCCGGCGGGGGTCGTCGCACGTCCGGGGCCATTTTCAGGGCTTGAACGCCCCTCGCCGCGGGTGCGCCGCCGTCGTGTCGACGGCTTACAGGGGGTGTCGCCACTCCGGCCCGTCGATCGACTTTCGTCACTCTGTGTCGCCATTTGCTCATGCCCGTCGAGGATCGAACGGCTGGTTCCGATCGGTGGTGCGAGCCCGTTCGGAAGCCGTTCGGAAGCGGTGTCCGGAAGGCGGCGGGTGGAGGTCGGGAGAACGGCTGAACGGGACGGGGCGGGTCGCCGGTTCATCTCGGTGACCCCCTTTCGTCAATTCTTCGCCGAATAGCCCCCCGCCCGGGTGAACGTTTTCCTCCACAGCACACGAGTTATCCACAGGCAATCGGAACCCGGATGACGAAATCCGGATCTCCCCCCACCGTGATGACCGGCGGCGGTCGCCGGGCAGGGCCTCACCCCCTTCCTCCCTCAGAGGCCTGTCGGGCGGCCGTCCGCCGGAACCGTCCGACGTGCGCCGTCGGCCACCCCGGTGGCCGGCTGCGCGGAGGGGAGCAACCATGTCGACGCCGATCGCCGACCACATCACCGCCGAGGGCCCCGCGGTCGCCGGGCCGCTCGTCGTCACCGAGGACGAGGGCCTGGCCGAGCACCTGCTGCGGATCTGCGCGGCGGCGGGCACCGAGCCGAGGCTGGTCCGGGGCGCGCCGCCGACGCGGGACCTCTGGGAAGGGGCCTCGCTGGTCCTGGTCGGGGACGACCAGGCCGTCCGCTGCTCCGGGCTGGGGCGGCGCGGCGGAGTGCTGCTGCTCGGGCTGGACCTGGACGACCCCGGGGTGTGGGTCAGAGCCGTCCAACTCGGGGCCGAGCACGTGCTGTTCCTGCCCGACGCCGAGGCCTGGCTGCTCGACCGGATCGCCGACGCGGCCGAGGGCGTCGGCTGCCCGGCGGTCACCGTCGCGGTGCTCGGCGGGTCCGGCGGGGCCGGGGCCTCGACCCTGGCCTGCGCGCTGGCGGTCACGGCCGCGCGGGCGGGCCGGCGGACGATGCTCCTGGACGGCGATCCGCTGGGCGGGGGCCTCGACATCCTGCTCGGCGGCGAGCGGGTCAGCGGGCTGCGCTGGCCCGATCTGGCCGGCTCCCGCGGGCGGGTCAGCGGGGCCGAGCTGGCCCGGGCGCTGCCCGCGCTCAAACGGCTCTCCGCGCTGTCCTGCCTGTCCTGGGACCGCGGCGACACCCTGACGGTGCCGCCGGAGGCCATGCGCAGCGTGCTGGCCGCCTCCAGACGGCGCGGCGGGCTGGTGGTGGTCGACGTGCCCCGGCACCTCGACGCGGCCGCCGGGCAGGCGCTGGAGCAGTCCGACCTGGCGCTCCTGGTGGTGTCGGCCGAGCTGCGCGCGGTGGCCGCCGCCGACCGGGTCGCGGCGGCGGCCCGGATGCGGCTCGGGGACGTCCGGGCCGTGGTGCGGCCGGTGCGGGCCGGCGGGCTCCCGGCCCGGCAGATCGTCCGCGGGCTGCGGTTGCCGCTGGCGGGGGAGCTGGAGCCGGAGCCGGGCCTGGCCCAGGACGTCGTGAAGGGCGTCCCGCCCGGAAGCCGGGAGGGCGGCCCGCTCGCGCGCTTCTGCGCGAGCTTCCTGACCGAGGTGCTGCCGCCGGTGCCGGTGGCCGGAGGAGGTGTGTACTGATGGTCCGTCTGCGCAGAACGGTCCTTCGGAGCGGATCGCCCGGTCCGGGCGGCGGTGCGCGGGAGCACCGGCCGCTGCGGAGCGTGCCGCCGCCCGGCGGGCCGCCGGAGCCCGGGCACGGGCCTTGTCCGTACGGTCGTACGGCCCGCGAGCAGCGGGCGGCGGCCCTGGTGGACGCGGTCCGGCTGCGGCTGGCCGAGTCGGGGGCCGCCCCGACGGCAGGCTCGGTCGCGGCCGCGCTGCGGGCCACCCGCCCGCCGCTCGGCGGGGACGAGGTCCTGGACACCGTGCGCTCGCTGCGCGCCGAACTGGTGGGTGCGGGCCCGCTGGACCGGCTGCTGGCGGCGCCCGACGTCACGGACGTCCTGGTGAACGGTCCGGACGAGGTGTGGGTCGACCGTGGCGGCGGCCTGCAGCGAACCACCGGAGTCCGTTTCGCCGACGCCGAGGCGGTGCGGCGGCTGGCCCACCGGCTGGCCACGGCGGCCGGCCGGCGGCTGGACGACGCCCGCCCGTGGGTGGACGCCCGGCTGCCGGACGGCACCCGGCTGCACGCCGTACTGCCGCCGATCGCGGCCGGCTGCACGCACATCTCGCTGCGGGTCTGCCGCCCCCGGCCCTTCACGCTCGACGAGCTGGTGGCGGGCGGGTCGCTGCCACCGCAGGGTGCGGAGCTGCTCGCGGGCATCGTGCGGGCCCGGCTGTCGCTGCTCGTCTCCGGCGGGACGGGCTCGGGGAAGACCACGCTCCTGTCGGCCCTGCTCGGTCTGGTCGGGCCGGACGAGCGGATCGTGCTCGCCGAGGACTCCGCCGAGCTGCAACCGGCCCACCCGCACGTGGTCCGGTTGCAGAGCCGGCCTCCCAACCAGGAGGGGCTGGGCGAGTTCACCCTGCGGGACCTCGTCCGCCAGGCGCTGCGGATGCGTCCGGACCGGCTGGTGATCGGCGAGGTCCGCGGGCCCGAGGTGTCGGACCTGCTGGCCGCGCTGAACACGGGGCACGAAGGCGGCTGCGGCACGGTCCACGCCAACACGGCGGCGGACGTGCCGGTCCGGCTGGAGGCCCTGGGCGCGCTCGCGGGCCTCGACCGGACGGCGCTGCACGGCCAACTGCGGGCCGCGCTCGATGTGGTGGTGCACCTGGTCCGCGATCCGGGCTCGGGACGGCGCCGGGTGGCGGAGATCCACACGCTGGCCGGGGCCGGTGACGGGTCGGCCGTGACCACACCCGCGGTGGCCTTCCCGGCGTCCGGTGGCCTGAGCCCCGGTGCGGGGTGGGAGCGGCTGGTCGGGCTGCTGGCGGCGCGCGGGGTGTCGCTCGGGCGGGGGCGCCCGTGATCGCGGTGACGGTGGCCGGGCCGGTGGGCGCGGACGTGCGGGTGGTGGAAGTCGCCTTCGCCCTGTTGGTGAGCGGGTGCGCCGTGGGAGCCCTGGTGCTGCTCGGCGGCGCGGGCCGGAAAGACCGAGGTCAACGGAGGTGGGTGAAGTGATGCAGAGTCAGCTCGCGTTCTGCTGGGTGCTGGCGTTGTTCCTGGTGGCCGTCGCCGCGTGGCGTGCGGTGCAGGAGCAGTTGCCGGGCGGGCAGCGCTCCAGGCTGGTGCTGGCGGGCAGCGGGCCTCCGGTGCGGGGGCCCGGCCCGGAGATCGAGGTGCGGTCCTGGGTCAGGGGGCGGCTGCCGGGCTTCCTGGTTCCCGAACTGCTGCTCCTTCCAGTGGGGTTGGCCGCTGGGCAGGCCACCGCCTCGCCGGTGCCGGTGCTCGTGGCCGCGCTGGCCGTCCTACCGCTGCGCAGGTGGCGGCTGCGGCGCCGCCTGGCGGTGGAGGCCCGGCACCGGGCCGCGGCCGTGGTGGAGCTCTGCGCGGGCCTGGCAGGGGAGTTGCGCGGTGGTGCGACACCTGAACAGGCGCTGCACCTGGTCACCGCGCGGCTCGCCGCCGACCCGGAGGGGCTGCGCAGGCTCGGCGAGGAGCCGGTGGCCAGACTGGCGGCGGGCCGTTACGGCGGGGACGTACCCGCCGCGCTGCACCTGCTGGCCGAACTTCCGGGCGGCAGTGGGGCCGCGGCCGTCGCGGCCTGCTGGCGGGTGGCCGAGGGCAGCGGATCGGGGTCGGCCGATGCGCTGGACCGGGTCGCGGAGGCGCTGCGCGGCGAGCGGGCGCTCGCGGAGGAGATCGCCGGGGAACTGGCAGGACCGCGCGCGACGATCGCCGTCCTGGCCGCGCTGCCGGGCGTCGGGCTGCTCCTCGGTGCGGCGCTCGGTGCGCACCCGCTGGAGGTCCTGCTGCACACCCCGGCCGGGCTGGGCTGCCTCGTGGCGGGGGCGGTCCTGGAGGGGCTGGGCGTGCTCTGGACGGCACGCATCGTCCGGGCGGCGGCCCACGGCGCGCTGGAGGCGCCGGCTGGGCGGGGTGGGCGGTGTGCGGCCCCAGGTCGTGCGGGGCCCGCTCTTCGGCCGGGCGAGCGGAACCGCGGGCTGTCGCGGGTGCGCGCACGGGCGCTCGGGGTGGAAGCGGGGGCGAGGTGATGCGGGGCATCGAGTGGGCGGCTTTCGCCCTCACGGCAGGCGTGGTTGCTGCGGGGTGGGCGTCGGTGCGCGGCCGGGTGAGACGCCGACGGGTACTCGTCCGGGCCTGGGGTGGAGAGGGGATCGGAAGGCGAACCAGGGCTGCTGCCTTGGTGGTTGAGCGTCGCCGACGGCTGTTGGTGGCGGGCGTCGCCGGGATCACGGCGGCGGTGCTGCTCGGTGGCGGCCCCGGGCTGGCCGTCGGGGTGCTGCTCGCGGTGGGTGTCCATCGCTGGTCGGCCCGGGTGCGCTCGCCGGCCGATCGCAGGGCGGCCCGCGAGGAGGAGCTGCTGACCAGGCAACTCCCGCTGGGCGCTGAGCTGTTGGCGGCCTGCCTCGGCTCGGCGGCGCTCCCCTCGGAGGCCGTGTCGGCGGTGGGTCGGAGTGTGGGGGCGCCGCTGGGGCCCCGGCTGGCGGCGATCGGGGCCGAACTGGCCCTGGGCGCACCGCCGGAACTGTGCTGGCACCGCCTGGGCGAGCAGCACCCGTCGCTGGCGCCGCTGGCTCGCTGTCTGGAGCGCAGCAGCCTCGGCGGCGTCCCCGCCGCCGGCCCGCTGATCGGGCTGGCGCAGGGGCAGCGCACGGCGGCCGCCCGCGCGGCCCACACCCGGGTCCGCCGGGCCGCGGTGCTCGCCACCGCGCCGCTGGGGCTCTGCTTCCTCCCGGCCTTCGTCCTGATTGGCGTGGTGCCGGTGGTCGTCGGCCTCACCAGCCGCTTCGCCGAGGCGATGTGAAGGATCGTCGGCCACATGAGCGGCCGTCGTACGTCGAGTGACAGGAGAGTTCCATGACTGCAGTGATCGCGATTCGGCCCGGTGCCGGGCGTCCGCTCCGCCCGTTGGCCGAGGAGTGGCGGCGGAGGAGCCACCGGTCGGCCCGTCGGGTGCGCTGGGCAGCCCGCCGGGTCCGCCGGGTGGCGCGCCTCCGGGGCCGCTCGGACGCCGGGATGACCACGGCCGAGTACGCCGTCGGGACGCTGGGCGCGTGCGCCCTCGCGGCCGGGCTGTACAAGGTGGTGACCAGCGACGCCATCACCGGTGCGCTGACCGACATGCTGGTACGGGCGCTCCATGCGACCTGAGGCCGGCTGCCGAACTCCCGCTGGTGGGCCGCCTTCGGCCGGTGGACCCCTGGCGGCGGGCGCACCCCGTGGGGCTGCCTCCGGTCGTCGGTGGCCCCCGGCCGGGCGGTCGGGAGGAGGTTCTGTCCCCGTCTCGCGAGGCACGCGCCCCGGCGGCGCTCCGCCCGTGCTCCGGGCAGGCGGCAGGGGCCTGAGAACGGGCCCAGGCCGGGCGTGGTCGCTGCGCCCGGGGCGGCGCGGCGACGCGGGCTTCGTGACGGCGGAGACGGCGGTGGCACTGCCGGCGCTCCTCCTGCTCGCGGCGATGCTCATCTGGGGCGTGCTCGCGGCGGCCGCGCAGATCCGCTGTGTGGACGCCGCCCGGGTCGGCGCCAGGGCAGCCGCTCGCGGGGAGGCGGACGCCGCCGGGCTCGCCCGCGCGGCGGCCCCGCCGGGCGCACAGGTCCGGGTCGCCCTGGCGGCCGACACGGTCCGGGTCGAGGTGGAGGCGCCGTGCGCTGGGCCGGGCAGGCTCGGCGGGCTGCTCGCCGTCCGGCTCACTGCGGCGGCCGTGGCGGCCCGGGAGGACGTCCTGGTGGCGGGCGCGGAGGCAGGTGGTGGCCCGTGGCCGTCCTGACCGGGCTGCGGGAGGCGGCGGAGCGGCTGGCACGCGCCCGTGCGGCCCGAGCGGTCGCGGTAGGCGGCCGGGGGCCGGACGCCGGCTCAGCGACGGTCTGGCTGCTCGCCCTGGCGATGCTGGGCACGGCGGTGTTCGCCGGGACGATCGCGGTCGGCTCGGTGGTGGCCGCTCGGCACCGGGCCGAGTCGGCGGCCGACCTCGCGGCCCTCGCCGCGGCGGACCGACTGCTGCTGGACCGGGACGGCGGCTGCGCCCGGGCCGCCGGGATCGCCGCCGTCCAGGGCGCCGGGCTGGTGTCCTGTGCGGTCGACCGGTCGGCGGACGCCGTGGAGGTGGTGGCCGAGGTGGAGGTCCGCGGGCTCCCGGCCCGACTGCCGGTCGGCCCGGCGCGGGCGAGGGCTCGGGCCGGGCCGGTACGGGCCCCGGTCACCGGCCCCGAGGACGCGTCGGAGGGCGGGCCGGGCGGGGCTCCGGGCGGAGTCCCGAGTACTGCTCCGGGAGCGGCCTCATGAACTGGCTGGTGCCCCACCGTCCGGTCCCGGGACCGCTTCCGGTCCGTCTGCCTCCGGCCCGTCCGGCCCGTCCGGGGCCCCCGGCCCGTCGTCCGGTGCCTCCGTGGCTTCGGGTGCCCCGGCCAGCAGGACGTCTAGGAGCCGGACGGCGGCGGCCTTGTCCAGCGGGTCGTTCCCATTGCCGCACTTGGGCGACTGGACGCAGGACGGGCAGCCGCGCTCGCACTCGCAGGAGGCGATCGCCGTCCGGGTGGCCGTCAGCCACTGGACCGCCCGCTGGAAGCCGCGTTCGGCGAAGCCGGCCCCACCGGGGTGGCCGTCGTAGACGAACACGGTCGGCAGGCCGGTGTCCGGATGCAGCGGCACGGAGACGCCGCCGATGTCCCACCGGTCGCAGGTGGCGAACAGCGGCAGCAGCCCGATCGAGGCGTGCTCGGCGGCGTGGGCGGCGCCGGGCAGCTGGTCGGGCGGGATGTCCGCGTCGAGCAGCTGGTCCTCGGTGACGGTCCACCAGACCGCCCGGGTGCGCAGTGTGCGGGGCGGCAGGTCGAGCTTGGTCTCGCCCATGATCTCCCCGGTGGAGATCCGCTTGCGGAGATAGCCGACCACCTGGTTGACCACCTCCACCGAGCCGAAGCTGAGCCGGCCCTCGCCCCAGTCCACGGTGGTGTCGGTGTCGAGGACGGAGATGGAGGTGATGTCGCGGGCGGCCGTGGTGTACGGCGGGTCGGCCGGTTCGACCAGGGCGACGGAGTTCTCCAGGTCGAACTCCCGGACCAGGTAGGTGCGGCCCTGGTGCAGGTGGACGGCGCCGGTGTGGACGGTGGTGTGCGCGGCCGCGGCGTCCACCGTGCCGAGCAGCCGGCCGGTGTCGGCCTCGACGATCTGCACCGGGCTGCCGCCGCTGCCGCGCAGGTCCACCGCGTCGGCCGCGCGCTCGCGACGGGTCCAGTACCAGGAGCCGTCGCTGCGGCGGCGCAACAGGCCGCGCCGCTCCAGGACCGGTAGCAGTGGTGCGGTGGACGGCCCGAACAGCTCCAGGTCGGCGTCGGTGAGCGGGAGTTCGGCGGCGGCCGCGCACAGGTGCGGGGCGAGCACGTGCGGGTTGTCGGGGTCGAGCACGGTGGCCTCGACGGGGGCCGCGAACAGCGCCTCGGGGTGGTGCACCAGGTAGGTGTCCAGCGGGTCGTCCCGGGCGATCAGGACGGCCAGCGCGCCCTGGGCCTCCCGCCCCGCGCGGCCCGCCTGCTGCCAGAGCGAGGCCCGGGTGCCGGGGTAGCCGGCCATCAGGACGGCGTCGAGGCCGGAGATGTCGACGCCGAGTTCGAGAGCGGAGGTGGAGGCGAGGCCGAGCAGTCGGCCGGAGTGCAAGTCGCGTTCCAAGGCCCGGCGTTCGTCGGCGAGGTAACCGCCGCGGTAGGCGGCCACCCGTCCGGCGAGCGGGCGGCCGAGCTGGTCCTGGGCTTGGAGCGCGACGAGCTCGGCGGCGCGCCGGGAGCGCACGAAGACGACGGTGCGGGTCTCCCGTTCGACCAGCTCGGTCAGCAGGTGGGCGGCCTCGGCGGTCGCGGTGCGGCGCACGGGCGCGCCGTGCTCGCCGACGTTCTCGGTCAGCGGCGGCTCCCAGAGGCCGAAGACCATCGGCCCGCGCGGCGAGGCGTCCTCGGTGACGGCCACGGCGGGCAGGCCGGTCAGCCGCCGGGCGGTCGCGGCCGGGTCGGCGGTGGTGGCGGAGGCCAGCAGGAAGGCGGGTGACGAACCGTAACGGGCGCAGATGCGGCGCAGTCGCCGCAGCACCTGGGCGACGTGCGAGCCGAACACGCCCCGGTAGCTGTGGCACTCGTCCACGACCACGTAGCGCAGCGCCTTGAGGAAGGAGGACCAGCGGGCATGGCCGGGCAGGATGCCCCGGTGCAGCATGTCCGGGTTGGTGAGCACGTAGGAGGCGTACTGGCGGACCCACTCGCGCTCCTCGGGCGGGGTGTCGCCGTCGTAGAGGGCGGCGCGCACCCTCGGCGGGGCGAGTTCGGCGGCCCGGCGCCGCTGGTCGGCGGCGAGCGCCTTGGTCGGGGCCAGGTAGAGCGCGGTGGCGCCGCGGCCGTTGCGGGCCTCGGTGCCGTCCAGCAGGTCGCTGAGCACCGGGGCCAGGTAGCCCAGCGACTTGCCCGAGGCGGTGCCTGTGGCGATCACCACAGTCTGGCCGCTTTTGGCCAGGTTCATCGCTTCTGCCTGGTGCGCCCACGGCTGTTCGACCCCGACGGCACGAGCCGCGGCCACGACCTCCGGACGGATCGAGTCCGGCCATGGTGAATAACGCGCAGGTCGGGCGGGAAGGTGCTCCGTATGGGTGAGTCGGTCGGACCGCCCCCGGCCGGCGGCCAGGGTCGTGAGCAGTGCCTCGGGCGGGCTGTGTCGGGGCGGCATGAGGACCCAGTGTGTCACCGGCGTGACGGAGAATCGTCGTAAGCCATCGTGCGGGCATGGTCGCAGGTGGTTGAATGTGGCCGTGACGGCCGTATGGCCGTGGGTCGCAGCGCCGAGGCTTGCCACGCGTGGCTGGGCGCGCCCGGGCTCGCGACCATGCGGTGGCGGCCGTCCGGCCGAGGATCGCACATGACGTAGCAAGGCAAGGTGCTGGAGGTTCCGTGGACCTGTCCCTGTCGACCCGTTCAGTCGGCGATCGTACGGTCGTCGAGGTTGGCGGCGAGATCGATGTGTACACCGCCCCGAAGCTGCGGGAGCAGCTGGTCGAGCTCGTCAACGACGGCAAGTACCACCTCGTCGTCGACATGGAAGGCGTTGACTTCCTCGACTCGACCGGCCTCGGTGTGCTGGTGGGCGGTCTGAAGCGAGTGCGTGCCCACGAGGGCTCGCTGCGCCTCGTCTGCAACCAGGAGCGCATCCTGAAGATCTTCCGCATCACCGGCCTGACCAAGGTCTTCCCGATCCACACCTCGGTGGACGACGCGGTCAACGCGACCGACTGACGCGGCCGGGCCGGCCTGTGCGGCCGGCCCCGCTCGTTCTTCGCGTCCGGGTGCCCGGGTCCGTGTGGCCCGGTGCGTCCCCCGGGCGCCCCTGGGCCGGTTCCGCCGGCCCGCACGGGCCGGGTCTCCGGCCCCGGTCGGAGCACCCCGAGGGGGAGAGATGGCAACCGTCGAACTTCGATTCAGCGCGCTTCCCGAGCACGTGCGGACGGCCAGGCTGGTCGCCGCGGCCGTCGCCAGACGGGCCGGGGTCGACGAGTCGGTGCTCGACGAGGTACGGCTCGCGGTCGGCGAGGCGTGCTCCCGCGCGGTCGGACTGCACCAGCGCGGCGGCATCGGCGGCGCGGTCCGGGTCGCGCTGACCGATCAGGAGAAGCGTTTCCTCATCGAGGTCGAGGACGAGGCCGGCCCCGCCGCCGTCCCGGCCTCCGGCGACGCCGAGGGCGGCGAGCCGGACGAGGACACCCTGGGCCTCGCCGTGATCACCGGCCTGGTCGAGGACCTGGAGGTCACCAACGGCGCGGCCGGTGGCCTGATCCGGATGAGCTGGCCGGTTTCGGTCGCCTCCATCGCGGTCTGAGGCGCTGCCTCGACGTCTCCTCGCGTCCCCGCCGCCTCGCGGGCGCTTCCTCGCGCCCGAGAGCGGCCGGGGTCCTGTTCCCGGGCATGCGGTGACACAGCGCTGATCCCGGCGGTTCGCCGCGTCGCGGACGAGGACGTCCACGCGGATCCGCGCCGTGCGGCCGCCCTGGCCGCTCGCGCAGACCACCCCACCGCCGAAGCACCCCACCGCCGAAACACCCGGGCCGGGACGAGTGCGAGCGGGCCTGACCCGGGCCGGGGCGTCGAGAGGGCGGCCCCTGGAGGGCGGGGGAGCCGGGAATCGGGGGACGGACGAATCGGGGGACGGACATCGGCCGTGTAGGTTCGACGACCGATGACGACCGAACCGAAAGGCTTCTCCCGGTGAACAAGCGACTGCTGGCCGTACCCGCCCTCGGCGTGCTGCTCGCGTTCGGCGCCGTCGGCTGCGGCGGCGACGACAACAACAGCAAGCAGCTGGAGTCCTGGGCGTCGAACGTCTGCGGCGCTGCCAAGGACCCGATCGCCCAGGCGCAGACCGCGCTGGCCGACACCGGCCAGGTGAAGACCGGCGAGGCCCCGGCCGACCTCCAGAAGCGGCTCTCCACGGACATCGGGCGGCTGGCCAAGACCAACCAGGACATAGCCGCCGCCATCGACGCGGCCGGGGCACCCAAGGTGCAGGACGGCGCGGCCCTCCAGAAGGACACCGTCGAGGAGCTGAAGAAGGCGGCCGACGGGTACGTGGAGGTCCAGAAGAAGGTGGACGCGCTGCCCAACAACGACCAGGCCAAGTTCGCCGACGGGCTGCGCAGCGTGGCCGACCAGGTGCAGCAGCTGGCCTCGCTCTCCACCCAGGCGCAGAGCAAGCTCCAGCGCGGTGAGCTCGGCGCGGCGATGGCCAAGCAGGAGGGCTGCAAGCCGTCCCCGACCACCGCCCCGAGCGGCGGCGCCACCGGCGGTGCGGGGGCCGGCGCGAGCGGCACCCCGGCCCCGGGCGGCACGACCCCGGCGCCGGGCGCCACCGACACCCCGAGCGCCCCGGCCACCACCCCGGCGCCCGGCGCGACCGACGGCACGAGCCCGGCCGCGGCCGGTGCGACCACCGCTCCGGCCGCCCCGCCCGCCACCCCGGCGAACCCGGCCCCCAGCGCGAGCTGAGCCCGGGCGGACCGGACGGTCCGACGCGCCCGTCCCCGGTACCGGGGACGGGCCCGGTGACGGGGACGGCGAGCCGCCGCCCCCGGAGTCGCCGTCCCGCGAGTCGCCGTCCCGTGATCCGGCGCCCCTGCCACAGGCCCGCCGCTGAACGACTCGGTGCCCCCGGCAGGGCGGCGCGTGGTGGCTTCCAGGGGGCGCGCGAGGTGGTGCGGGCTTCCGTCCGCCGGCCGCGGGGCGCAGCGGCGGCCACCGGGTGGGTGGCGGGGGACAATGGCGGGGTGATCAGTAGCCCCGTTCTCGACCCGACCCGCCTCGCCAAGTTCCGCGAGGCGCTGCTCGCCGCCTCGTTCACCGCCGACGGCTGCCTGGACCTGCTCGGGCCCACCGGCTATTCGGCGTTGGCCCGCAGCGAGGCGGTCCCGGCGCTGCGGGCGACCCGCGGTGGCAGCCCGCTGGAGACGCTGGTGCGGCTGTTCCTGCTGCAGCAGCCGGTCCCGTACCGGGCGGCCGCCGCCGCACTGCCGGTGGAGGACTGCCTGGCGGACGGCTGGCTGCGCCCCGACGGCGATCTGGTGCGCGCCACCGTCGACGTCCGGCCGTACGCCAACGAGGTGGCCGGGATGCCCAGTTCGGATGCCTGGGTGGTCTCCGACCTGGGCTGCGCGGTGGGCGGTGCGGGCGGCATCGGCTCCGGTGAGACCGCGCACGGGGTGGCCCGCAAGGACCTGGTGCTGGGCGTCGGAGGCGCCTCCACCACGCTGGCCAACATCACCGTGCGCCGCCCCGTCCGGGCCGCGCTGGACCTCGGTTCGGGTTCCGGCGTGCAGGCGCTGCACGCGGCCCGGCACGCCGGGACCGTGACCGCCACCGACCTCAACCCGCGCGCGCTGCGCTTCACCGAGCTGACCCTGGCGCTGTCCGGTTTCGACAGCACCGAGGTGTCCGCCGGAAGCCTCTTCGAGCCGGTCGGGGAGCGGAAGTTCGACCTGATCGTCTCCAACCCGCCGTTCGTGATCTCGCCGGGCGGCCGGTTCACCTACCGCGACGGCGGCATGGCCGGCGACGACCTGTGCCGCGGCCTGGTCCGCTCGGCCGCCGACCACCTGGAGCCCGGCGGCTACTGCCAGCTGCTCGCCAACTGGCAGCACGTCAAGGGCGAGGACTGGCACGAGCGGCTGGCCGGCTGGGTCGCGGGCACCGGGCTGGACGCCTGGGTCGTCCAGCGCGAGGTCCAGGACGTGGCCCAGTACGCCGAGTTGTGGCTGCGCGACGGCGGCGACCACCGCGGCCCCGGCGGCGACTACCAGGCCCGGTACGGCGAGTGGCTGGACGCCTTCGAGGCGGGCCGGGTCGAGGGCATCGGCATGGGCTGGATCACCCTGCGGGCGGGCGGCGCCGAGCGTCCGACCGTCCGGGTGGAGGAGTGGCCGCACCCGGTGGAGCAGCCGCTCGGCCCGCACATCGAGGCCTGGTTCGACCGGCAGGACTTCCTCCGCTCGCACGACGACGCGGGCCTGCTCGCGGCCCGTTACGTGCTGGCCGACGAGGTGGTCCAGGAGCAGGTCGGCGCGCCCGGTGCGGAGGACCCGGAACATGTGATCCTGCGTCACAACCGAGGCATGCGGCGGGCCACCAAGGTGGACACCGTGGGCGCCGGCTTCGTCGGGGTCTGCGACGGGACGCTGTCGGCGGGCGAGATCGTGGACGCCATCGCGCGGCTGCTCGGCGAGGACCGGGTGGTCCTGCGGGACCGGGTGCCGGAGTCGCTGCGCCTGCTGACCGAGCAGGGGTTCATCGACCCGGTCCGCTGAGACCTGGTCCGCTGAGAACCGGTCCGCTGAGACCGGAGCCGCCGAGGCCCGCCCCGCCCGGGCCCGCCCCGCCGGGACCGGAGCCGCTGACCGCGGCGGGACCGGTTCCGCCGCGACGCGGCCGGTTCACCGGTCCGTACCCCCTGGTTCGTCCGACCGCCGCCGGGCGGCTGTCTCCCGTTGGTCCTCCGCTGTGAAGCTCTGTCCACAGGCTGTGGACAGAGCTGGGGAGCCGGGGGCCAGAGGTGGACACGACGACGGCGATGGTGGGCGGGTCGGTGCTCGCCCTCTTCGGTGGCGTGCTGCTGCTCTGGTGCGCTGCCGAAGTGGGCCTGCGCCTGCGGGTGCGCCGCCGGGGGGCGTCGGCGGTGGCCACCGTGGTGGCCGAGGACGACGTGCACGGCCAGCTGGACAGCGCGCCGCTGCTGTCCTTCTCGGTGCCGCCCTCGGTGGGCGGCTCCGGCGCGTGCGGGATCGCGGGGCTCGTGATCGCCCGCCCGCGCGGGCACACCCCGCTGCGCCGTCCGGACCGTTTCGCGCCAGGCGCCTCGGTGCGGATCTGTTACGACCCGCGGCGCCCGAGCCGGGTGGTGCTGGCGCCCGGGGAGGTCGGCCGGGCGGCCGTCGTCGACCTGCTGTGGAGCGTCCTGGGCGTGGGGTGCCTGGCGGCGGGCGCCGGGCTCCTGGTCGCGGTCGGCGGCTGAGCCCCGCACTCCGCGAGGGATCCGGGAGGGGCCGGCAGCAGATCCGGGGGCGGGCGCCCAGGGCGGATTCACGCCATCCCGCGCCGACCTGTCGATTTTCCGTTGACAGATCTTGAAATCCGTCATTCCATCCTCCGGAACCTGCCGAAGGCCCCCCTCCACGGGGCGCGAACCTCCGTCATCGGGTTACCGTTCGAGTGGCGTCGGTGAGGCCGGCAAGTGAAAAAGCGGGATCCGTCCGTTTGACAAGGGTGGCCGGGGTACGGTCACACTCCGCTGGTGGGGGTGTCGTGCCGCGGCAGCCCCGGGACGGTGGAGGGGTCGGGCGGAGCGCAGCCCGTGCGGCCGGCGCCGACCAGCCACATAAGGACCGGGAGAGAAGAGCGAAGGTGTCCCCGAGCAGCGAGACCGCGCACGGACAGCGACTCGTCATTGTCGAGTCGCCGGCCAAGGCGAAGACGATCAAGGGCTACCTTGGCCCCGGCTACATCGTCGAGGCGAGCGTCGGGCACATCCGCGACCTCCCCAGCACCGCGGCCGAGGTGCCGGACAAGTACACCGGCGAGGTGCGCCGCCTCGGGGTGGACGTCGATCACGACTTCGCGCCCATCTACGTGGTCAACGCGGACAAGAAGTCCCAGGTCAGCAAGTTGAAGTCGCTGCTCGCGGAGTCCGACGAGCTCTTCCTCGCCACCGATGAGGACCGCGAGGGCGAGGCCATCGCGTGGCACCTCCAGCAGGTGCTCAAGCCCAAGGTGCCGGTGCACCGCATGGTGTTCCACGAGATCACCAAGTCGGCGATCCAGGAGGCCGTGGCCAACCCGCGCGAGCTCAACCAGCGCCTGGTCGACGCCCAGGAGACCCGCCGCATCCTCGACCGCCTGTACGGCTTCGAGGTCTCGCCGGTGCTGTGGAAGAAGGTCATGCCGAAGCTGTCGGCGGGCCGCGTGCAGTCCGTCGCGACCCGCCTGGTGGTCGAGCGCGAGCGCGAGCGGATGGCCTTCCACACCGCCTCGTACTGGGACCTGGTCGGCACCTTCGGCACCGGCCGCACCCCGGCCGACGCGGCCAACCCGGAGACCTTCGGCGCCCGGCTGGCCGCCGTCGACGGCAAGCGGATCGCCAGCGGCCGCGACTTCGGCCAGGACGGCCGGCTGAAGGCCGCCAGCGCGAACACCCTGCACCTGGACGAGCAGGCGGTCCGTCAGCTGGCCGCCGCCCTGGAGCAGACGGCGTTCGCCGTCCGCAGCGTCGAGTCCAAGCCCTACCGCCGCTCGCCGTACGCGCCGTTCCGCACCACGACGCTCCAGCAGGAGGCCAGCCGCAAGCTGGGCTTCGGCGCGAAGCGGACCATGCAGGTGGCCCAGAAGCTGTACGAGAACGGCTTCATCACCTATATGCGTACCGACTCCACCACGCTGTCGGACACCGCGGTCTCGGCCGCCCGGGCGCAGGTCACCCAGCTGTACGGGGCCGACTACCTGCCGGACGCGCCGCGCACCTACGCCAGCAAGGTCAAGAACGCGCAGGAGGCGCACGAGGCCGTCCGCCCGTCCGGCGACCGCTTCCGCACCCCCGCCGAGACCGGTCTGACCGGTGACGACTTCAGGCTCTACGAGCTGATCTGGATGCGCACCGTCGCCTCCCAGATGAAGGACGCGGTCGGCCAGTCCGTCACCGTCCGGGTCGGTGGCACCTCCGCCGACGGCCGGGACGTCGAGTTCTCCGCCTCCGGCAAGATCATCACCTTCCACGGCTTCCTCAAGGCCTACGTCGAGGGCGCCGACGACCCGAACGCCGAGCTCGACGACCGCGAGCGCCGGCTGCCGCAGGTCGCCCAGGGCGACCCGCTGGCCGCCGACCGGATCACCCCGGAGGGCCACGCCACCAAGCCGCCGGCCCGCTACACCGAGGCCTCGCTGGTCAAGGAGCTGGAGGACCGGGAGATCGGCCGCCCCTCCACCTACGCGTCGATCATCGACACGATCATCCAGCGCCGGTACGTCTTCAAGAAGGGGACGGCGCTCGTCCCGTCGTTCCTCTCCTTCGCCGTGGTCAACCTGCTGGAGAAGCACTTCGGTCGGCTGGTCGACTACGACTTCACCGCCAAGATGGAGGACGACCTCGACCGGATCGCCGCCGGTGAGGCGAAGTCCGTGCCGTGGCTGAAGCGCTTCTACTTCGGCGAGGGCGAGGGCAGCGCCGCGGGCGGCGCCGCCGAGGCCGGCAACGGCGACGGCGACCACCTGGGCGGCCTGAAGGAACTGGTCACCGACCTCGGCGCGATCGACGCCCGGGAGATCAGCTCGTTCCGGGTCAGCGACGACATCACCCTGCGGGTCGGCCGCTACGGCCCGTACGTCGAGCGCGCCTCGACGGTCGAGGGCGAGCCCGGCCAGCGTGCCGACATCCCGGACGAGCTGCCGCCGGACGAGCTCACCGTCGAGCTGGCCGAGGAGCTGCTGGCCAAGCCCAGCGGCGACTTCGAGCTCGGCGCGGACCCGGTCAGCGGCAACATGCTGGTCGCCAAGGACGGCCGCTACGGCCCGTACGTGACCGAGATCCTGCCCGAGGGCACGCCGAAGACCGGCAAGAACGCGGTCAAGCCGCGCACCGCCTCGCTGTTCAAGACGATGTCGCTGGACACCGTCACGCTGGAGGACGCGCTGCGGCTGCTCTCGCTGCCGCGGGTGGTCGGCACCGACGCCGAGGGCGCGGAGATCACCGCGCAGAACGGCCGCTACGGCCCGTACCTCAAGCGCGGCACCGACTCCCGCTCGCTCACCGACGAGGACCAGCTCTTCACGATCACCCTCGACGAGGCGCTGGCGATCTACGCCCAGCCCAAGCAGCGCGGCCGGGCCGCCGCCGCCCCGCCGCTCAAGGAGCTGGGCAACGACCCGGTCAGCGAGCGCCCGGTGGTGGTCAAGGACGGTCGCTTCGGCCCGTACGTGACCGACGGCGAGACCAACGCCACGCTCCGCAAGGACGACGAGGTCGAGACCATCACGCCGGAGCGCGGGTACGAGCTGCTCGCCGAGAAGCGGGCGCGCGGACCGGTGAAGAAGGCGGCGAAGAAGGCCCCGGCGAAGAAGGCCGCGGCCAAGAAGACGACCACCGCCAAGACCGCGGCGACCAAGACCGCCGCGAAGAAGACCGCGGCGAAGAAGACCACCACCACCAAGACGGCGGCGGCGAAGAAGACGGCGGCAAAGAAGACCACCGCGAGCAAGACGGCGGCCGGCCAGGCCACCGCCACCGACGAGGGCTGATCCCAGGTCACGGCAGCCGGGCCCGTGCCCCCGATCCCGGGGGTGCGGGCCCGAGGTCCGTCGGGTCCGTGCGGGCTACGTCACAACCCGGTGATGAGCGCGATCCGGAAGCCCGTTCGCAGCGTTCCGGCCAGGCCCCGCCCGCTACGCTGACCGTATGACGAGCGAGGAGCAGCCCACCCCCAGCGCCGTCCCGGCCGCCAGAGCCCGGGCGTTCGACCTGCCCGAGGTCGCGCCCGCCGGGAGCCCGGCGGACCGGGCCAGGGCCCTGCTGCGGACACGCGCCTACCGGCGCCTGTGGACCACCCAGCTGATCGGCGGCACCGCCGACCGGCTCGGACTGCTGGTGCTGCTCGCGCTCACCGTGATCGCCGCCGCCCAGGGCGGACAGTTCGGCAGCCTGCCACGCAGCCTCGCCTTCGCCCTCGCCGCGGTCCTCGCCGTCCGGGTGCTGGCCACCGGGCTGGTCGGCGTCGCGCTGCTCGGCCCGGTGCACCGGCTGGTCACCGGCCGGCTGGACCGGCGCTGGACGCTGTTCGGCGCCGACGTGCTGCGCGCCCTGCTGATCGGCCTCGCGCCCTGGTGGAGCGTCTGGCTGGGTTCCGCCGCCAAGCCTTCCGGGGCCGCCGTCTACGTCCTGCTCGCCACCGTGTTCGTGACCGGTGCCGCCGAGCGGGTCTGGGGGATCGCCAAGTCCGCCGCCGTCCCGGGCCTGCTGCCGCCGGCCAACCCGCACCTGCCGGCCGCCGAGCAGCGCCCGGCCGCGGCCAACCTGGACAGCGTCCGGAGCATCGACCGCTTCACCGGCTGGGTGACCGTGCCGCTCGGCGCCGTCGGCCTGGTCGCCCTCACCCTGCTCAACAACATCGGCGCGGCCGTCGGCTCCGACTGGCTCCGCGCCCACCAGCTCACCTTCGCGGCGCTCGGCGCGGCCGGGCTGTTCGCCGCCTCGGCGGTCCGCGGCTACCTCCAGCAGCTGCCCGGCGGCCCGGTGACCGTCGCCCCGGTCTCCCCGTTCCAGGGCCTGCGCGCGCCGACCGACGCGACCCCCGGCCCCGCGCTCGGCAAGGGCCGCACCGGCAGCGCCCCGTACTTCACCTTCGCCGTCGCGGCCGGCTACGCCTCGATGGCGGGCGTCGCCGCGCTCGCGCTGCTGACCGCCGCCGAGCACCGCGCCGGGCCGATCGGCTACGGCCTGCTGGTGCTCGCCGCCGCCGGGACGCCCGCCCTGGGCACCCGGCTCACCCGGGCCACGCTGCCCTCGCTGTCCCGCCGCCGACTGCTCGCGCTGGCGCTGCTCACCCAGGGCGTCGCGCTGATCCTGGCCGGCCTGGTGCTCGACTTCGTGCTGGTCCTGCTGCTCACGGTGCTGGCCGGCCTGGCCGCCGGGATCGTGGTCTCGGCCGGGCGCACCCTGCTCGCCCAGGAGGTCGAGGAGGCCCGGCTGCCGAAGGTCACCGAGCACCTGTTCGCGGTGCTCCGGGCCGTGGTCGCCGCCGCGCTGGTCGTCGTCCCGCTGATCGCCGCCGCCTACGGGGACGTCGAGTACGGCACCGTCGAGCCCGGCTCCTTCACCTTCATCCACGGCGGCGCGGCCCTGGCCGTCGCCACCTCCGGGCTGCTCACCCTGGTGCTCGCCGCGGTCGTGCTGCTGCGCACCGACGACCGGCGCGGCACCGCGCCGTTCGTCCGGGACCTGGTGGACTCGGTGCGCGGCGCGGGCGGCCCGGTGCCGCACCAGGGTGCGGGCACCGGCTTCTTCATCGCCCTGGAGGGCGGCGACGGCGCCGGCAAGTCCACCCAGGCCCAGGCGCTCGCCGAGTGGATCCGCGGCAAGGGGCACGAGGTCGTGCTCACCCGTGAGCCCGGCGGCAGCCCGGTCGGCCAGCGGCTGCGCGGCCTCGTCCTGGACGTCGGCAACACCGGCCTGTCGCACCGCGCCGAGGCGCTGATCTACGCCGCCGACCGCGCCGAGCACGTCGAGAACGTCATCCGGCCGGCCCTCGCCCGCGGCGCCGTGGTCATCACCGACCGGTACATGGACTCCTCCATCGCCTACCAGGGCGCCGGGCGCGACCTGGCCGCGACCGAGGTCTCCCGGATCTCCCGCTGGGCCACCGGCGGGCTGCTGCCCGACCTGACCGTCGTCCTGGACGTCGACCCGACCAGGGCCCGCGAGCGCTTCACCGAGGCGCTGGACCGGCTGGAGTCCGAGCCCACCGAGTTCCACCAGCGGGTCCGGGCCGGCTTCCTCTCCCTCGCCGCCGCCGACCCGGCGCGCTACCTGGTCGTGGACGGCAGCCAGGCCCCCGACTTCGTCACCACCGCCATCCGGCACCGGCTCGACCGCGAGCTGCCGCTCTCCGAGCAGGAGAAGGCCGCCCGCGCCGAGCAGGAGCGGCTGGCCAAGGAGGAGGCCGAGCGCCGCGCCGCCGAGGAGGCCCGCAAGAAGGCCGAGGAGGAGGCCGCCGAGCGCAAGCGGCAGGAGGTGCTGGCGCAGCTGCGGGCCGAGCAGGCGGAGAAGGAGCGGCTGGCCAAGGAGGAGGCCGAGCGGGCCGCCGCCGAGGCCCGGCGCAAGGCCGAGGAGGAGGCGCGCCGACGGGCCGCGGAGGAGGCCGAGCGCCGCGCCGCGGAGGAGGCCAAGCTCCGTGCGGCCGAGGAGGCCCGGCTGGCCGCGGAGGCCGTCGAGCGCAAGCGGATCGCCGACGAGGCGGCCGCCCAGGCCGAGCTCCAGCGGCAGCGCGAGCTCGCCCGTGAGGAGCAGCGGCGCCGGGCGGAGGAGGCGCTCCAGCGGGCCGAGGAGGCGCGGCTGGCGCAGGCCGCCGCGCTCGCGGCTGCGGCCGCCGCGGCGGAGTCGGCGGAGGGCCGGGCCGAGGGGCGGCCGGGGTCGGGTTCCGGCTCGGGTTCGGGCTCGGCGGGTTCGGGTTCGGCGTCGGGGGAGGCGACCACGGAGCTGCGGGCGGTCCGGGACATCCCGAAGGACGCTCCGCGGGACGCGGCTCAGGCCTCGTCGGGCGGGCTCGGGGACGAGGCGACGCGCGAGCTGTCGCCGCGGGACCGGCAGGCCGCCGTCCGGGCGGCCGAAGCCGCCGAGGCGCGCAAGGCTGCCGAGGCGCGTCGGGCCGCCGGTGCGGTCGACGAGACCACCAGGCTGCCGGTGGTACCGGCCTCGGCGGTGGACGAGACGGCCGTGCTGCCGAAGGTCCCGGCGGAGGCCGACCGGACCGCGGTGCTGCCGCGGATCGAGCCCGGGCGCGTTGAGGGCCGTACGGACGGCCGCGGCGAAGGGCGGGCCGAGGGCCGGGCGGCGCAGGCGCCGAGGCGCGCGGAGCCGGTCGACAGCACCCGTGAGCTGCCGGTGATCGGCGCGGAGCCGGCTTCCGGGCCGCAGTCGCCGTCGCAGCCGGCCGCCGAGCGGCCGCGGCCGGAGTGGGCCGAGGAGACGCCGATGGACGACCTGCCGAGCCTCACCGACACCCTGCTCGGCTCGCACGACGAGTGGGCGCGCTGGGAGCACGGCGGCCCGGGCCAGGGCGGTTCGTACGGCGGCCCGCAGAGCGGCGCCCAGGGCGGTGCGGAGCGGCCCGAGGTCCGTGGGAACGCCCAGGGCGAGGGTGACGGCAAGGGCAAGGGCCGTCGCTGGGGCCGCCGGGGCTGACCGGACACGCGTGCGCGGCGCCGTCGGGGCGGGTCCCCGGCGGCGCCGCCGCGTTCCGTCGGGCGGTCGCCGGTGGGGTCGCGGTCCGTCGGGTGTCGGTTCGTCGGGTGTCGGTCCGTCGCCCGCGGAACCGGCCTTCCCGTCCACCTTCCCGTCCGCCGTGTCCTCCGCCGTCCCCCGGACGGAGCAGTGGGTGTCGGAGCGGAGACGTATGCTCGACGGCGGGGAAGAGGCGCCACCGGCGCTGTCGTACGGAGCTTGGGAGCAGCAGTGGCCGTCTGGGACGACCTGGTGGGCCAGGAGCGGGTGGTCGAGCAGCTGACCGCCGCAGCCCGGGCGGCCGGGGCGACGATCGAGGCCGGTCGCGGGGCCGCCCCGGTCGAGGGCGTGAACGCCTCCCTGATGACGCACGCCTGGCTGTTCACCGGCCCGCCCGGCGCCGGGCAGGTCACCGCCGCGCGCGCCTTCGCCGCCGCCCTCCAGTGCACCAGTCCGGACCTCGCGCTCGGCGGCACGCCCGGCTGCGGGTTCTGCGACGGCTGCCACACCGTGCTGGCCGGCAGCCACGCCGACGTCAAGTACGTCCGGACCGACGGCCTCTCCATCGGCGTCGGCGACATGCGCGACCTGGTCATGCGCGCCTCCAGCTACCCGACCGGCGGCCGCTGGTCGGTGATCCTGGTGGACGCCGCCCACCGCCTCACCGAGGCCGCCGCGAACGCGCTGCTCAAGGGCGTGGAGGAGCCCTCCCCGCGCACCGTCTGGCTGCTCTGCGCCCCCTCCGTCCAGGACGTGCTGCCGACCATCCGTTCGCGCTGCCGCCTGCTGGTGCTGCGCACCCCCGCGGCCGAGGCGGTCGCCGACACCCTGGTCCGCCGCGACGGCGTCGACCCGGAGACGGCCCGGCTCGCCGCGCTCGCCGGTCAGGGCGACATCGAGCGCTCGCGCCGCCTCGCCGTCGACGAGCAGGCCCGGACGCGCCGGACGGAGGTGCTGCGCATCCCGCTGGAGGTCGGCGACATCGGCGGCTGCCTGACCGCCGCCCAGCGCCTGGTCGACACCGCCAAGGCCGATGCCGAGGCGCTCGCCGAGACCCAGGACGCCAAGGAGACCGACGACCTCAAGGCCGCCTACGGCGCCTCCGAGGGCAGCAAGGCGCCGCGCGGCATGGCCGGCGCGGTCAAGGAGCTGGAGAAGCGGCAGAAGAGCCGGGCCACCCGCACCCGCCGGGAGACCCTGGGCGTCGCCCTGCTCGACCTGCTCGGCTTCTACCGGGACGTGCTCGCCATCCAGCTCGGCTCCACCGGCGCGCTCGCCAACGAGGACCAGCGGCAGGCGCTGAACCGGGTGGCCCAGGCCGGGCCCGCGGAGGGCACGCTGCGCCGGATCGAGGCGGTGCTGGCCTGCCGCCAGGCGCTGGACCGCAACGTGGACCCGCTGCTCGCGGTCGAGGCGATGACGGTGGCGCTGCGCGCGGGCTGAGGGCCGGGCGGGGCCGTTCTTCCTGGATTGCTCCGGCGGGCGGTACCCGTACGCCTCCCGGGGCGATACGCCGTCCCACCTTCGAGTGAACGAGCGACACTCGCCGGGCACACCGTCGTGTGACGGTCCGCCCGTTGTGCACGCTGGGGGCCGACTGCGCCCGCTGCCGGGGCGGTCGCCTCCCGTACGCGCCGGTTCCGGTTCGGCGCGGCCCCCTCCAGAGGTGGTGCGTCCCGTGGTTCGTTCGCTCCTCGTCATTCCCCTGCTGGCCGCCGCCCTCGGCGGGATCTGGCTGGCCCGGGGTGCCCAACAGCGCTGGCGCGACCTGCGCGCCGCCGAGACCTACGAGCTGGCCGGCGACCGCCTGCCGATGCTGGTGCGGGCGGCCGGGGCGATGGTCTGCGGGGTGTGCGTCACCGCCCTGACGGTGCTCACCACGCTCGGCGCCTTCGGCGGCCTCGGCCGGGACGTCCAGGCGCCGGACCGGGCGGAGCCGGTGGTGGACGCGGGGAGCGCGGGTGCGGGGGCGGGCGGCGGGACCGGTGCGGGGACGGCGGCCCGGCCGCAGCAGGCGGCGCCGCCGGTGGCCGCCGAGTCGGCCGCTGCTGCCGGTGCTGGCGCCGGTGCCGGCGCCGCCCCGGTCGCCCCTGCCGCCGTCGGAGCGGCCGGAGCTGTCGGAGCCGCCGGACCCGCTGCGGCTCCCGCCGTGGCCAGCCGCTTCGACAGCGTCGGCCACCCCGGCGGCGGCGAGCTGCTCCAGTCCGCCGTGCTCGGCCCCGACGGCCACCCCCGCAACGTCCGGGTCTGGCTCCCGCCGCAGTACGCCAAGGAGCCGAACACCCACTTCCCGGTCGTCGTGATGCACGCGGCCGCGCCCCAGAAGACCGCCGACGCCGAGGTCCCGGACGTCTTCGAGGGCATCGGTTCGGCCCTCCAGACCGGCAGGACCCGCCCGTTCATCCTGGTCGCCCCCGAGGCGCCGAACGGCACCGCGCACCCCTGCGAGCTGGTCGCCGCCGCCCCGGCCGCCGTCGCCGACGACGCGACGCTGCGCGGCACCATCGCGGCCTCCTTCCGCACCCTGCCGCCCGGCCCGGCCTCCTGGGGCGCCCTCGGCGTCGACGGCGGCGCGCCCTGCGCGGCCGCCGCCGGACTGTCCCGGCCCGACCTGTACGGCGCGGCCGCGGCGGTCTCCGGCCGCTACGACGCCATCGCGCTCACCCAGACCGGCGCCGAGGCCCCGGCCGGCAGCTCCGCCAAGCTGCTGCTGGCCGCCGCCAAGGCCGACTCCGCCGGGCTGGACGCGGCCCGCAAGCTCCAGTCCGCGCTGAAGGCCGGTCCCGGAGCGGCGGCCAAGGCCGACGTGCGGATCTCGGACAACGTGCAGGACTTCACCCCCGACCGGGAGCGGCTGCGGCTGGTCCGGCAGGCGGCGCAGTTCCTGGCCGAGGCGCTGGCCAAGCCGTCCTGAGTGCCCGTCCGGCGGCGCTACGCTGCCCGGTACCCCGGGGGAGGGGTGCCGGGCAGCGGCGTTTCCTCCGGGGTGCTCCACTGGTTGTTCCACGGGTTGTTCCACGTGCTGGTCGATTGCGGAGTGGTGGCGGATGAGGGCCTTCGGGCGGGCGCCGGTACGGGCGTGGGCACGGACGCGGGCGCAGGCACGGACGCGGGCGCTGGCCGCGGCGCTGGTCGTCGCCGGGCTGCTGGCGGGCGGGTGCGGCGCCGATCCGTCCGAGGCGCCGGGGGCGTCCCCGTCGGACCCGGCCGGCTCCGGCAGGCCCTCCGCCCCGGCGACTGCGGCGGCGTCCGGGGCTGCCGGGGCCGCCGGGGCGACCCCGTTGGAGCCGCTGCCCGCCGCCGTCCCGGCCGCGCTCGCGCCGTACTACGCGCAACACCTGGCCTGGCAGCCCTGCGACAGCGGGTTCGAGTGCACCACGTTCCGGGTGCCGCTGGACTACGACCACCCGGGGGACGGCGACCTCACCCTGGCGGCCGCCCGCGCGGCGGCGGAAGCCGCCCCTTCCGCCTCCCCGCCCGCTTCCCCGGGCGCGCGGCTCGGCTCCCTGCTGCTCAACCCGGGCGGGCCCGGCGGCTCGGCGATCGAGTACCTGGAGGCCGCCGCTCGGACGTACGACCACGGGGTGCGCGCCCGGTACGACCTGGTCGGCCTCGACCCGCGCGGGGTGGGCCGCAGCAGCCCCGTCAGCTGCCTGAGCGGCGACCGGATGGACGCCTACACCGCCGTCGACCTGACCCCCGGCGACCAGCACGGGATCGACGCGCTGATCGCGGCCGACAAGGAGTTCGCCGAGGGCTGCCGGAAGCAGGCCGGGGCGGCGCTCGGCCACCTCGGCACCGTCGAGGGCGCCCGCGACATGGACGTGCTGCGCGCCCTGCTCGGCGACGAGAAGCTGAACTACGTCGGCAAGTCCTACGGCACCTTCCTCGGCGCCACCTACGCCGGGTTGTTCCCGAGCCGGGCCGGACGGCTGGTGCTGGACGGCGCGATGGACCCGGCGCTCGACTCCGCCACCGGCAACCGCACCCAGGCGGGCGGCTTCGAGACCGCCTGGGCCGCCTTCGCCCGGGACTGCGCCACGCGCGAGGACTGCCCGCTCGGCCGCACCGAGCAGCAGGTCGGCGAGCAGCTCACCGCCCTGCTGGAGGGCGTCCGCGCCGCCGCGCTGTCCACCGCCGAGGGCGGCCGCCGGCTCACCGGGTCCCAGGCGACCACCGGCGTCATCCAGGCCATGTACGCCGACTTCCTCTGGCCCAAGCTGCGCGCCGCGCTCGCCGACGCCAAGGCGGGCGACGGCACCGGTCTGCTGAAGCTCTCCGACAACTACTACGGGCGCGAGGCGGACGGCTCGTACCCCAACCTGATGTTCGCCAACACCGCGGTGAACTGCCTCGACCTGCCCGCCCCGTTCCGCGGGCCGGAGGACGTCCAGCGGGCTGTGCCGGAGTTCGAGCGGGTCTCGCCGCACTTCGGGCGCGACATGGCCTGGATGGCCCTGACCTGCGCGTACTGGCCGGTCCGGGCCACCGGTACGGCGCACACCATCCGCGCGGCCGGCGCCGCCCCGATCGTCGTCATCGGCACCACCCGCGACCCGGCCACCCCGTACGCCTGGGCCCGGTCGCTGGCCGACCAGCTGGAGTCCGGCCGCCTGCTCACCTTCGACGGCGACGGCCACACTGCGTACGGCCGGCACAGCACCTGCGTGGACGGAGCGGTGAACCGTTTCCTGCTGACCGGGGAGGCCCCGGAACAGGGCAAGCGCTGCGACCGGTAGGGCGTGCCCGGAGCCGGGAGACCGACAGGTGGTTCTCACTTCAACCGATTACCGGTACGACGTTACGATGAGCGCCCCCTGTCACCCTCCCCTGCACCGGAGCTCATCGTGCTCGGAGTCAACGACCTGGCGACGTACGTCCTCGGCGCCCTCGTCATCATCCTGCTGCCCGGCCCCAACTCCCTGTACGTGCTGTCCGTCGCGGCCCGCAAGGGCATCCGCACCGGCTACCGAGCCGCGGCCGGCGTCTTCATCGGCGACCTCACCCTGATCAGCCTCACCTCGCTGGGCGCGGCCTCCCTGCTCAAGGCCAACCCGGCCGTCTTCGCCGTGGTCAAGTTCGGCGGCGCCGCCTACCTGCTCTGGATCGGCTACGGCATGCTCCGCGCCGCCCGCCAACTCTGGCGCGACCGCCGCGCCGCGGCCGACCCCACCGCCGAACCGGCCCCCGAATCCACCGAGAACCCCTTCCGCCGGGCCCTGGTGATCAGCCTCCTCAACCCGAAGGCCATCCTCTTCCTGCTCTCCTTCTTCACCCAGTTCGTCGACCCCGGCTACGGACAGCCCGCCCTCTCCTTCGCCCTCCTCGGCGGCATCCTCCAGACCTTCAGCTTCCTCTACCTCTCCCTCCTCATCTTCGCGGGCACCACCCTCGCCACCGCCTTCACCCGCCGCAAGCGCCTCTCCGCCACCCTCACCAGCGGCGTCGCCGTCCTCTTCGCCGGCTTCGCCGCCAAACTCGCCGTCTCCTCCGCCTGACCACCGCCCCCGGATACCGGGTACGGATCACCCGCGAACCTGTGTAGACTGGCCCGCGTTGCCGCCACACACGGCAGCGGTGCCGCCTTAGCTCAGTTGGCCAGAGCAACGCACTCGTAATGCGTAGGTCGCGGGTTCGAATCCCGCAGGCGGCTCAGTGAAGGCCCAGGTCAGGAAGTTCTGACCTGGGCCTTTTTGCGTGCCCCGGGGGGTGGGGGTTACTGGTCGAGGTAGGTGAGGACGGCCAGGATGCGGCGGTTGGCGGTGTCGGTGGGGTGGAGGCCGAGCTTGGTGAAGATGTTGGTGATGTGCTTGGCGACGGCCTTCTCGGTGATGAAGAGGGATTGGGCGATGCCGGTGTTGGAGCGGCCCTGGGCGAGGGATTCGAGGACTTCGCGTTCGCGGGGGGTGAGAGTGGCGAGGGCGGTGTCGCGGTCCTTGCGGACCAGGAGTTGGGTGACGACCTGGGGGTCCATGGCGGTGCCGCCGGCGGCGACGCGGTGGATGGCGTCGAGGAACTGGGTGCCGTTGGTGACGCGGTCCTTGAGCAGGTAGCCGACGGCGTGGCCGCCGGTGGCGAGGAGTTCGCGGGCGTAGAGGGGTTCGACGTACTGGGAGAGGAGCAGGACGGGGAGGTCGGGGGTGGCGCGGCGGGCGGTGAGGGCGGCGCGCAGGCCCTCGTCGGTGAAGGTCGGCGGCAGCCGGACGTCGACGATCGAGACGTCCGGCCGCTGCTCGGTGAGGGCCCGGAGGAGGTCGGGGCCGTTGTCCACGGCGGCCGCCACCTCGTGGCCGTGGGCCTGGAGGAGGCGGATCAGGCCGTCCCGGAGGAGGAAGTGGTCTTCGGCGAGGACAATGCGCACGGAAGCTCCAGGGTCACCGTGGTCGGACCGTCGGGGGGACTGCTGACGGCGACGACCCCGTCGAAGGTGGCGAGCCGCCGTTCGACGCCGCGCAGGCCGGTGCCGCGGCGGGCGTCCGCGCCGCCCCGCCCGTTGTCGGAGACGGTGATGCGCAGTACGCCGCGATCGTAGCGGAGTTCGATTCCGGCGCGGCCGGCGTCGGAGTGCTTGACGACGTTGGTGAGGAGCTCCGAGACGGCGAAGTAGGCGGCGGACTCGACGGGCATCTCGGGGCGGCCGGGGAGGTCCGCCGAGACCTCGGTGGGGACCGGGCAGACCATGGCCAACGCCCGTACCGCGTCGGTGAGTCCGCGGTCGGCGAGGACCGGCGGGTGGATGCCGCGGACCAGGTCGCGGAGTTCCTCCAGGGCCTTCGCGGAGGACTGGCGGGCCTCGACCAGCAGGGCGCGGACGGCCTTCGGGTCGGTCTCCAGGAGGTGTTCGGCGGCGTCCAGGGTCATGCCCATCGCGACCAGTCGGGCCTGGGCGCCGTCGTGCAGGTCGCGCTCGATCCGGCGGATCTCGGCCATCCGGGTGTCGACGGCGGTGCTGCGGGTGGCGGTCAGGTGGGCGATCCGGCCGGCCAGCAGCTCCTGCTCGCCCGGGGCGAGCATCGAGCGGATGTGGCGGGCGTGCCGGCGGACCGTGCGGGGCGCGAGCCAGAGCGCGAGCGGGAATTGGAGCAGTCCGAGGACGCCGGCGAGGACGGCGGTGGCGGTGCCCTCGATCGGGATGAACTGGTACCAGAGGCCGTCCCACTCGGTGGACAGCTGGACGCCGAAGAAGGCCAGGAAGACGCCCCAGAGGCCGTTGAGCAGGACGGCGACCGGCAGGAAGGCGAGCAGGCTGCCGACGAACGGCTCGGCGAAGACCCAGCAGAACTCCCGACGGGTCTGCGGGTCGCGGGTGATCCAGCGGTAGCGGGCGAGGACGCCGGAGGCCCACTCGGGCACCGGCGGCAGCGGGCCGGGCGGTCCGGGGAACCGGACGTCGGACCACTCGGCGGCCAGGGCGCGCTGACGGTCGGCCAGGTCGCGCACCCCGGCCATGGCGCGGGGGACCAGGCCGAGGCCCGGCCCGACGAGGGAGATCGCGCACGTGACGCTGAGGGAGTGGACGAGGGCGAGGGCGGAGAGCCGACTGAGGGTCAGGGACCGTCGGAGGGCGGTGAGTCCGGTGGACACCGAGAAGCCCGTGGCCCTGTTCGGTGTGGTGCCCTCCTCGCTCGGCGCCGGGCCCTCCCCGTTGTGCATCGTGCTGTTCACGGACGCGATCCCCTCCCGGTGGTGCCGTTGTGCGGCCCGGTCGCGCCGGCCCGTGAGGCCATTCTGACGACTGCGGGGAGGCCTTGTCGGTGGGAGAAACTCCCCCTTTGGTCATACGGGATATCTGCCGAACGGCAGATGGCAGAAGCCCGCGGACCGGCCAGGCTTACGAGCGTGCTCACGTGCCCCAGGAAACGCGCCCGGAGCGGCGCATCCGACCCCGACCGCAAGGAGGACGACGTGGACCGACGTACGAGAACCGGATACGGGCCGGTCGTTCTCGTGGTGGTCGCGCTGCTGTCGCTCGCCGGCTGCGCCGACGCGATGGACGCCGCGCCCGAGGACAGGACCTTCGAGTTCGCCGCCCAGAGGCTGAACGTCGTGTCGCACGGTGCCCCCGCCGACCTCGTCGCGGTCGACCGGAAGGACGTCAAGGTCACCCGCTGGTTCGAGACCAGCGGCAAGGTCGGCAGCGCCAAGGCCTCCTGGGAGCTGAAGGACGGGGTCCTCGACCTCCGGGCGGGGTGCTCGGGGATCGCCAACTGCGACACGAAGTACCGGGTCGAGGTGCCCAAGGGCGTGGCGGTCCTGCGGGACGGGCGCGAGACGGAGCTCAAGGGGTGAAGGCGATGACTCCTGGCGGAGGGACGGGGAACATGCTCGAACTGGTTGATGTCACCAAGGTCTACAAGGGCGGCAAGCGGGCCGTCGACGGCGTCACGATGCGCCTCGGGCCGGGAATGGTCGGGCTGTTGGGGCCGAACGGCGCCGGGAAGTCGTCGCTGATGCGCATCGTGGCGACGGTCACCCGGCCCACGGGCGGGCAGGTCCGGTACCAGGGCGCCGACGTGGTGGCCGAGCCGGATCGCTTGCGCCGGGAACTCGGCTACCTGCCACAGGACTTCGGGGTCTACCCGAACCTGACCTCGCGGGAGTTCCTGTCCTACCTGGCGGCCGCCAAGGGGATCGGAGCCCGTTCCGCCCGGGCCCGGATCGACGAGCTGATCCAGCTGGTCAACCTGACCGAGGCGGTCAGGCGCCCGCTCGGCACCTACTCGGGCGGCATGCTCCGCCGGGTCGGCATCGCGCAGGCCCTGCTGGCCGACCCCAGGGTGATCGTGGTCGACGAGCCGACCGCCGGCCTGGACCCGGAGGAGCGGGTGCGCTTCCGCAACCTGCTCAGCGAACTCGCGGCGGAGCGGGTCGTGATGCTCTCGACCCACATCGTCTCCGACGTCGAGTCGGTGGCCTCCGACATCGCCGTGGTCGCGCACGGCCGGCTGCTGCGCCGGGGCGCGCCCGACGAGCTGCTCCGGGAGATCGACGGACAGGTCTGGGAGGCGGTGGTCGCACCGGCGGACCTCCTGGAGGTCCAGGCCCGCCACGTGGTCAGCCGGATGGTGCGGACGGGGAACGGCGTGCGGGTGCGGCTGCTCGCCGCCGAGCCGCCGCGGCCCGACGCGGTCCGGGTCGTGCCGGATCTGGAGGACGCCTACCTGGGCGTCATCCACCGGCCCGGCGGCTCGGCCCGGGCCGAGCAGCGGGCGGTGCGGCGATGAGGGCGACGGTGACGGTGACAGGTCCGGCGGTCGGGTCGGCTTCGGGGTCGGGGTCGGGGGTCGGGTCGGCGTTGGCCAGGCTGGCGGTCGGCGACTTCCGGGACCGGGTGCGCCGACCGGTGTACGCGGTGACGCTGCTCGCCGCGGTCGGGCTCGGCTACCTGGCCGTACCGGACGCCGGCGGCCACTGGACGATCATGGACGTGGGCGGCCACCGGGGCATCTACAACAGCGCCTACGTCGGCGCGGTCACGGCCCTGGCCGGTGCGCTCTGGCTCACCTTCGGCGGCTTCTACGTGGTGCGCAGCGGCATCGCGCGGGACGAGGCGAGCGGGGTCGGCCAGGTCCTCGCCGCCACCCCGCTGCGCAACTCCCGCTACCTCCTGGCCAAGTTCCTGAGCAACCTGCTGGTGCTCGCCTCCATGGTCGGCGTGCTGGCCGTCACCGCGCTGCTGATGCAGCTCGCCCGCGGTGAGGACCGCGCGGTCGACCCGATAGCCCTGGTGGTGCCGTTCCTGCTGCTCGCGCTGCCCCTGATGGCGCTCACCGCGGCGGCGGCGCTGCTGTTCGAGACGGTGCCGCTGCTGCGGGGCGGCTTCGGGAACGTCGTCTGGTTCGTGCTGGCCATGGTGCTCGCGCTCAGCGGGCAGTCGGCCTCCGCACCGCTGGACGGCCTCGGCGTGCACCAGGTCGCGCGGTCGATGGGCGCGGCGCTGGAGGCCCGGCACGAGTCGGTCGGCGACGGCGGGTTCAGCCTCGGACTGACCAAGGTCGACAAGCCGCTGGGCACCTTCCTCTGGGACGGTTTCGACCCGTCCGCCGGGTTCGTCCTCGGGCGGCTGGCCCTGGTGCTGCTGGCGATCGGCCTGGCGCTGCTGCCGGCCCTGTGGTTCGGCAGGTTCGATCCCGCGCGTGCCTCCGGCGGTGCGTCCGGGGGTGCGGCTGCCGCCGGGGCCGGGGCCGGGGCCGTCGCGGAGGTGGTGGCCGGGGAGCCGTCCGCGTCCGAGGGGACGGAGACGGCGGGGGCGCGCTGGGCGACCGTACCGGGCGCTCGGCTACGGACCGAACCGCAGCGGACCGCCCTGCCGCAGGCCGAAGCGCGGCGGGCCGGGGCGTTCGGGCGGCTGCTGGCGGGGGAGGCCCGGATCCTGGTGCAGGGCGTCTCCCGCTGGTGGTGGCTGGTCGCCGCCGGGCTGACGGTGGCCGGGTTCGTGCTGCCGATGGACGCCGTCACCGGCCTGCTCCTGCCCCTGGCGTGGCTGTGGCCGGTCCTGATCTGGTCCCGGCTCGGCAGTCAGCAGGTCGAGAACGGTCTGGAGGTGCTGCTCGGCGCCTACCCGTCGGCCCGGCGCAGGCTGCTCGCCGAATGGGCGTCCGGGCTGGTGCTCACCGCGGTGACGGGCGCCGCCCCGCTGATACGCATGCTGGCGGCGGGCGACGGTGCGGGGACGGCCAGTTGGCTCGGAGGCGCGCTGTTCGTCCCCTCGCTGGCCATGGCGCTCGGGGTGGTGAGCCGGAGCCACCGGCTCTTCCAGGTGGTCTACCTGCCGCTCTGGTGGGTCCTCGTCAACAACGTCGCCGCCGTCGACTTCATGGGGGCCGTGCGCGTGAACGGCAGCCCGGGCGGTCCGGGGCCGCTGCTGGTCGGGGCGCTGTCCGCGGCCATGCTCGCGGTGGTGTTCCTGGTCGGCGCAGCCCGACGGAACGTCAAGGGCTGACCGGAGACGGGCGCCCGGGCCGTCGGCGGACGGTCCGGGCTGCCCTCGGGCTTCGGGGCACACCCAGGGGGTGTCGCCCGCCTGCCCGTCGTCTCCTTCTCGCCGTCTCCTGCGCGCCGTCTACTACTCGTCGTCGCCGAGGTCGCCCGCGAGGTCACCCGAGAGGTCGCCGTCCGGGGTGCCGCTGATCGCGTAGCCCTGCCGGCGCGCCTCGTAGCAGGCCACCGTCGCGGCCGCCGAGACGTTCAGCGAGCCGACCCGGCCCAGCTGCGGCACGAACACGACCTGGTCGCAGAGCGCCAGCGCCTCGGGGGTGATCCCGCGGTCCTCGTGCCCGAGCATGAAGGCCACCGCCGGGGTCAGCTCGGCGGCGAACATCGGCACCGCCTCGTCCGCCAGCTCCAGGCCGACGACCTTGAAGCCGTCCGCCTTGGCCGCCGCGACCGCCTCGGCGATGGTCGGGAAGTGCTCCACCTTCAGGTACTTGTCGGTGCCCATCGCGGCCTTCTGCGCGCCGGAGGAGCGCACCGACGGGGTGTCCCCGACCAGGTACAGCTTCTCGGCGCCCATCGCCGCGCCGGTGCGGACCACCGAGCCGACGTTGAACGGCGACTGGAGGTTCTCCAGGATCATCGCGAGCCGGAACTCGTTGCTGCGCCGCCACGAGCGGTGCAGACGCTTCAGTTCGGTCCCGCGCAGCTGCTTCACGTCGTCGTACCTCGTCCACTCTCGGAGCCCTCGCCCACCTCGGGGCGGGGCCGCGCTTCCAGAATCCGGCACCCGTTGACCGACGTGACCCGACTGGTCGGGTAGCCCTGCTCGTTCAGCCACTTCTGGAGCGAGTCCGAGCCCAGGTGCTTCTGCACCACCAGGAACGCCGAGCCGTCCGGGGTCAGCCGGTCGAGCCAGTGCGTGAGCAGGCGGCGCAGCGCGGCCTTGCCGATCCGGATCGGAGGGTTGGAGTAGATGGTGGCGAAGCGGACGTCCTCGGGGACGTCGTCGGGCAGGGAGGCCTGGACGTTGCCGAGCCCCAGCGCCTCGGCGTTCAGCCGGACCAGCTCCAGGGCGCGCTCGTTGACGTCCACCGCCCAGACCGGGAGGCGCTTGCGGCGGCTCGCCCAGGTCAGCGCGATCGGACCGTAGCCACAGCCGATGTCCAGGATCGGGCCGCGCACCCGCGGCTGCGGGGCGTGCTCCAGCAGGATCCGGGTGCACGGGTCGAGCCGGGTGCGGGAGAACACCCCGGTGTCGGTGGTCAGTTCCAGGGTGAGGTCCGGCAGGGAGACCGTGATCGGCCGGCGGTCGCTGGCGACCTCGGGTGCACCGGTGAAGTAGTGCGAGCCGGACATGATTTCCCCGTCGTTCGTATGGGCCTCGGGGCCACCGGGTGGGTGTGGGTTAGCCCTTTGTACGGCACCGATCGTACCCCCGGTGGCCCGGACGGCGTTCCGGCCGCCGCCCGGGACGGGTGCTCCCGCCGGTGCACTCGCCGTCGCCCGGGACGCGGCTCGGGAACGGCGGTGCGGACGGCGGTGCGGACGGCCGTGCGGCGCGGACGGTGGGCGCGGTCAGGCGGTGCCGGGGGTCTTGCGGGTGGCCACGTTGATGCGGTTCCAGGCGTTGATGGTGAAGCAGACCGAGATCAGCTGCGCCAGCTCGGCCTCCGCGAAGTGTGCGGCGGCCCGGGCGTACACCGCGTCCGAGACGCCGCCGTCGATCCGGGCGACCTCCTCGGCCAGGGCCAGGGCGGCCCGCTCGCGCTCGGTGTACACCCCGGCGGGGGCGTCCGGCCAGACCGGCAGCAGGTAGATCCGCTCGTCGGTCTCGCCGGCCTTGCGGGCGTCCTTGGCGTGCATGTCCAGGCAGTACGCGCAGCCGTTCAGCTGGGAGGTGCGCATCTGGACGAGCTCGACCAGGGCCGGGTCGAGGCCCTCGCGGGCGGCGGCGTCCAGGGCGATCATCGCGCGGAACACCTTGGGGGCGGTGCGGGCGTAGTCGAGGCGGGCGGTGCCCGCGAGGGCCTCGGTGGTCCGGGCGGCCTCGGTGGTCCGGGCGGTCCGGGTGGCTTCGGTGGCCCGGGTGCTCTCGTTCGTCGTCATGGCTACGACCCTAGGAGCGGAATGCACCCGTCCCCTGGGTCATTCACGATGCTGTTTCGTGGGTCAATCAGGCCGGTCGGCCGGGGGTCCGCCGGAGTCCCGGCAACGCCGGAGCGTCGTCGGCGCGTCGCGTCCCGGCGCCGGGCGGCGGATACTGCGAGTACGCCAGCCGGGCCCGTGAAGGCCTCCGAACAGTGAGGACGGATGCCATGCCGCAGGAACAGCACGAGGAATACCTGATCGACGAGACCGCCGAGACCGTCGAGCCCGACGAGCCGGCACCCGAGGGCGACACGTACGACGAGGTGGCCGAACGCCGGGCCGTCGGCGCGGACCCGGCGACCAACGTCGCGGACGTCGTGGAACAGACCCAGCCGGTCCGGCACGACGAGGAGGAGTACCGGGAGTAGCGGGGTCCCAGGGAGCGGAGCGGGAGCGGCGGGGCCCCGGAGCGGCTACAGGGCCCGGCGCCGTTGCAGCCAGGCCAGGGCCGCCCAGCCCGGCAGCACCGGCAGGATCAGCGTCAGCAGGCGGAACAGCGCCACCGCGGCCAGCTCGCCGCCCGGCTCCATCGACGTGGTCTGCTGGAGCAGCGTGAGCAGCATCCCGTCCACCGCACCGGCCCCGCCCGGGGTCGGCGCCGCGCTGCCCACCGCGTTGCCCACCAGGAACACCACCGCGACCGCGGCGAAGGACGGCTCCCGGCCGATCGCCCGGACACAGCAGTACAGGCAGGTGATCAGGCAGATCGACACCAGCAGCTGCCCGGTCACCCCCACCGCCAGTTTGGACGGGCTGCGCAGCAGGTCCAGCAGGCGCGGCACCACCTCGGCCGTCAGCGGCCGCAGCCGCGTCGCCAGCCACCGCCGGGCCGCCGGGATCGCCGACACCACCGCGAGCAGCGCCGCCGCCCCCGCCAACCCGCCGACCACCGCGGGCAGCGCGTCCAGCTCGGAGCTGCCCGGGACGAAGTCCAGGAGGTAGACGAAGGCGCCGAGCTGCAACAGGTGCAGCACCAGCCCGATCAGGTTCCCGACGCCGACGCTGGACAGCGCCTGCGCGGTCGGGATCCCGGCCCGCTGCAACAGGCGGGTGTTCAGCGCGATCCCGCCGACGCCGCCGGGCGACACCAGCTTCACGAACGACCCGGCCACCTGCGCCAGTACCGCGTTGCGGAAGTCCAGCCGCTCCGGGACGAAGCCCACGAAGCCCATCGCCGCCGCGACGTGGCTGGCCGCCGCCGCGGCCAGCGCCAGCAGCAGCCACCAGGGATCGGCGTCCGCCAGCGCGGAGACCGGGTTGTCCTCCGCCGCGAACAGCTGCGGGATCAGCAGCCAGCCGGCCACCACCCCGCCCACGACGACCAGCAGGGTCCGCGGCCGCAGCCGCTCCAGCCGCACCGGCCGACCCACCACTCGCGGGCGGGTGCGCAGGACCTCGGCGCGGATCTCGTCGAGCAGGCCGCTGGGGGCGGGGGTGTGGTGCTCGGGGGCCGGCTCGGTGGTGGTGGCCTCCGGGGGCGCCGGGGAAGCGGTGGTGGCGACGGGCCCGTTGCCGCCGGTGGGGGAGCCGGCTTCGGCCGCAACGTCGACACCGGCCGGACCGCCCGACGGCTCGGCGGCCCGGGCGCCGGTGTGCTTCGCGTGCTGCTTGAGGGCGCGGCGGGTGGTGTGGGTGAGGGCGATGGGCTGGAGCAGGGGGAGCGCGGCGCCGACGGGGTCGGGGCCGAGGACGGCGGTGGCCGTACGGACGGAGCGGGCGGCGCCGGCGCGCAGGGCGAGGGTGGTGAGGAGCTGGGCGAGGTCGCAGTGGAGGACGAGTTCGGTGGCGGCGATGTCGCCGTCGGCGAAGTCGACCAGGTGCACCGCGCCCGAGTCGTCGATCAGCAGGGAGGAGGGGACGAGCGCGCGGTGGGCGATCTCGCGGCGCTGGAGCAGGGCGAGCTGCCGCCAGGCGTCGGTGAGCAGCTCGTCGGTGATCTCCTCGTCGGGGAGCTCGTCCAGGGTGCGCCCGGCCAGCCGCTCGTACGCGATGAGGGCGGTGTCCTGGCCGATGCCGGCGGTGGCGGCGATGCGGCGGGTGCGGACGCCGGCCGCGAGGGCCGCGTACGCGACCAGGGCCTCGTGCTCCAGCCCGGTGCGGGGGGAGCGCAGGACGCGCGGGTCGGGGGCGGTGCGCAGCCGCAGCCGGCGCCAGGCGCGCTGGACGGCGGCGGCGGTGACGGCCTGCCGGTCGAGGAGCTGGACGTCGAGGTCGGGGCGGTCGTCGGCCTGTCGGACCAGGTAGCGGTCGGGGCCGGCCGGCTGGGCCTCGACCGGGCGCAGGCCGCTGTCGCGCAGGGCGCGCAGGACCTCGCCGGGCCGGGGGCAGGGGTCGGGGGTGCCGACCGCGTACAGGGTGCCGTGGGCGCCGGTCCAGCCGATCAGCAGCCCGAGCAGGAGCGCGGTGGGGGTGGCGTACCCGCCGGTCAGTCCGGCGAGGCCGGAGAGGGCGAGGACGGTCCAGGGCAGGCGGCGTTCCCGGCTGCCGGAGGCGGTCATGAAGGCGAGGACCGGCGCGAGGTAGCCGTAGACGGGCTCGGTGTGCCCGAGTCCGCCGTCGGGCAGCGCGTGGGTGAGCGCGGTGAGCAGCGAGAGCGGGGCGAGGTCGTCGGCCCACAGGTCCAGGCCGAGGGTGGCGCCGTACGCGAGGACGGCGGCGAGCAGTCCGTCGGAGACCTGCTGGACGGCGCGCCGCCGGTCGGGGCCCAGCAGCCGGCGGACGGCGAGGCCCACCGGGAGCAGCAGGACGGCGGCGGTGGTGAGCCCGCCGGCCAGGCCCGCCAGCGGGCGCGGCACCAGCGCGGCCGCCTCGGCGACGTCGGCGGCGATGCCGCCGGTGGTGGCGCGGGCGTAGTCGGCGAGCAGCAGGGTGAGGGCGATGGCGAACAGGCCGCCGATCAGCCGGATCAGGGCGACGGGCTGCCGGACCCGGTCGGTGGCGGGCAGTGGGCGGGCCCGGAACCGGCCGGGTCCGGGGCCGGTCTGCTCGGGTATCCGGGCGGTGGCCGTTCCGGTGCCGCCGTCGGCCGGTACCCCGGTCCGTTCGTCGCCGCCGTCGGCCGGTGCGCCGGTTCGTTCGTCGTCGCGGGCGCTGTCACCGCTGCCGCGTTTCCGCCGCGCGGGCGCACCGCCCGGGTCGCCCCCGCCGGTGTCGCCGTCCGTTCTCCCCGTCACGATCGCCACGGATGGCATGCTCCCATGCCACCCGTGGGCGAGGAGTGGGGATTGCGCAGTGCCGGTACGACGGGGCCTTAGGCCTGGCGGGTCGGCAGGACGACCAGGTGGCGCAGGTTGACGTGCCGGGGGCGGCTGACGGTGTACGCGATGAGGTCGGCGACGTCCTCGGCCGCGAGGGCCGGGATGGCGTCGAACATGCCGCCGAGCTGTTCGCGCAGCACCGGGTTGTCGATGTGCCCGGCGAGTTCGGTGTCGGTCAGTCCGGGCTCGATCGCGCTGACCCGGACGTCGCGCGGGCCGAACTCGCTGCGCAGGGCGGCGGACAGCTGGGTGAGCGCGGCCTTGGTGGCCCCGTACACCGCGTAGTCGGGGAAGACCACGTGCGAGGCGATCGAGGAGACGTTGACCAGGTCGGCGGTGCGGCCCTCGGCGGCGGCCGCGGTGAGGTCGGAGCCGAAGGCGCGGACGATCCGCAGCGCGCCGGTGAGGTTGGTGTCCACCATGCGGGTCCACTCGTCGATCCGGCCGTCGGCGAGCGGGTTGGGCAGCATCACCCCGGCGTTGTTGACCACCAGATCGACCGGGCCGTAGGCGTCGTGGACGGCCTTCGCGGCGGCGTCCACCGAGGCCTGGTCGGTGACGTCGGCGGTGACGGCGAGGGCCTGCCCGCCCGCGGCGGCGATCTCCTCGGCGAGGGAGTCCAGCCGCTCGGTGCGGCGGGCGAGCAGGGCGACCCGGGCGCCGGAGGCGGCGAGCAGCCGGGCGGTGGCGGCGCCCATGCCGCTGGCGGCCCCGGTGACGACGGCGGTGCGGGCGGCGAGGGACGGGTGGCTCATCGGGGGCTCCAGAGGGTTCGGCCGGGCTGACGCCGACCACTCTGCGCGGGCCGCGACCGGCTACCCAGGGGTGCGTTCCTCCCGGGCACCGCCGTCCTGGGACGGGCCATCCCGGGACCGGGGAGCCTGGGAAAACCGGTGCCACCCTCGGGGCACCCCTCCGGGGCTACCCTGCCCGGCATGGAGAACACCCTGGGGGACTTCCTCCGCTCGCGCCGGGCCCGGATCCTGCCGGAGGAGGTGGGCCTGCCCTCGCACGGCCGCCGCCGGGTGCGGGGCCTGCGCCGGGAGGAGGTGGCGCAGCTCGCGGGCGTCAGCGTCGACTACTACGTCCGGCTGGAGCAGGGCCGGGGCGGCAGCGCCTCGGACGCCGTGCTGGACGCGGTGGCCCGGGTGCTGCGGCTGGACGGGGTGGAGGCCGCGCACCTGCGCTCGCTGGTCCGTCCGCCCAAGGCGCCGGCGGCCTCCGCCGCCCGGGTGCGGGGGCGGCAGCGGGTCCGGCCGGGGACGCGGCTGCTGCTGGACCTGATGACCGGGGTGCCGGCCTTCGTGCTGGGCCGCCGGATGGACGTGCTGGCCTGGAACGCGCTGGGCGACGCGGTGAACGGTTTCTCCACGCGTTCCGACGCCGGCCCGGACGGCCTGCCCAACCAGGCCCGGCACGCCTTCCTCGACCCGTCCGCCCGGGAGTACTACGGGCAGTGGGACGCGGTCGCCGCCGAGACCGTCGCCTTCCTGCGCCGGGACGCCGGACTGCACCCGGAGGACCCGGAGCTGGCCGCCCTGGTGGGCGAACTGTCGCTGCGCAGCGCGGAGTTCGTCCGGCTCTGGGCGGACCACCTGGTGCGGGAGAAGACCCACGGGGTCAAGCAGGTGAACCACCCGCTGGTCGGCGGACTCGACTTCGGCTACGAGACCCTGGGCGTCAACGGCTCGCCGGAGCAGCTGCTGGTCGTCTACACCGCCCCGGCGGACTCGCCCACCGCCCAGAAGCTGGCCCTGCTGGCGAGTTGGACGGCTCCGGGAGCGGCGGCCGGGGGCGCGGGAGCGGTGACCGAGGGTGCGGGAACGGACGGGGCGGCCGCCGAGGGGGCGGAAGCGCCCTGAGCGGGCGATCCGCGCCGGGGCGGCATAGCCTTTCAGTCATGAGCGCCTGCGAAGACCTCGCTCTGGCTCCTCAGGACATCGAGCCCCGGCCGCCCGCCGACGGTTGCGCCGACTGCCTGGCGCAGGGCCGCCGGGACTGGGTGCACCTGCGGATCTGCCTGGACTGCGGTCACATCGGCTGCTGCGACTTCTCGCCGCAGCGACACGCGACCGCGCACTTCCACAACTCCTCCCACCCGGTGATCCGCTCGTACGAGCCGGGGGAGGACTGGCGCTGGTGCTTCGTCCACGAGGTCATGGGCTGAGGCGGCCGGCCCCGGACGGCGCCTCCACCTGCCCCCGCGCGTACGGCGCCCACCCCTGCCCCCGTAGCGGCAGGTCGGCTTCTCCGCGGTGGCACGGGCCCGCAACCCGGATAAAATCCGGACATAACGCCCGTGCGGCCCCTCCGGCCGGCATCCGTCCGGCCCGGAGGCCGACGAAGGGAGGCCGACGATGACCAAGCGAACGCCCGGCAGCACCGCCAAGCTCCGCCAGGGCACCCAGGACCTGCTGGAGCGCCGGGGCATGGCGAGCCCGCCCACCCGGCTCGCGCCGGAGCCGAGCGCCGGCTCGATGTCCTACGCCGCCGCCGGGTACGGCGTCGGCGAGGCCTTCCGGCACGGCGGCCGGGACGCGGCAGGCGCGACGGCGCACGCGGCCCCGGCGATGCACGCCGAGCTCAAGGGGCACCGGCACCGTGGCGCGGAGAAGCACTCCGCCCACTGAGTCGC
>NZ_JBHVEU010000017.1:0-43418 GCF_042802075.1 Kitasatospora sp. NPDC057518 | reverse complement strand
GCCCCTGCTCCGGGCCGGCCGCCCTGCCTCCCGTCAGACGGCCGACGCGGCGGACCGGGCGTTGCGGCGGCGGACGTAGACGGTGGCCAGGACACCGGCGAGCACCGCCCCGCCGCTCATCCCCGCGACGGACGGGTTGATCATCGGCACGGCGGCGGCGGGCTCGGCGCCGCCGCACCGGGCGTGCCCGATGACCAGGTTGGCGCCGTTCAGCGACGGCAGCAGGGTGAGGTGGACGGCGTTGACGGTGAGGACGCCGTTGGCGTCGGTGGTCTGCTCGTTGAGGACGATCGAACCGACCAGCGGGATGCTGACCCTGGTGTTGGCGGGGGCGTTGGCCTGGAGGTTGGTCGGGATGCCGGCGACGCTGATCGACCCGCCGGCGATCAGGCCGCTGCCGGTGGCCCCGGCGGGGGTGGCGGCGCAGGTCGAGTCGACGCCGGTCAGGGAGACCGAGGCGACACCGAGGTCGAGCCCGAGCTTGTCGACCGTCGCGGAGGCCGAAGCGGTGCCGTCGACCGGGTTCCCGGCGGTGTTCGCGGTGAGCACGGCGGTGGTGGCGACCGGCCCGACGGTGAGGCCGACCAGGGTCCGGGTGCCGCCGGACGGGTACGTCGACTCGGGCGACGGCGGGACGGCGACCATCCCGCCCAGCGCCTCCGTGGAGACGACGTAGGCGTCGGCCACCGGGGCGGGCAGCGCGGCGTACGCCGGGGACGCCACGGACAGGGCTCCGACGGCGAGGGCGGTTCCGGCGAGGACACGGTTGCGGGTACGAGTGCGCACGGGTGGGCCTTTCGGACGGGGGCACGGCGGACGGAGGTGTCCGCCGTACGGAGGGGGCAGGAAGGGGGGTGGTGCGTCGACTCCGCCGACCGGCCGCGGTGTTCGGTGCGGCCGCGGCCTCACCGGCCGGGGAGAAGTCTCGGCCGCTCAGACGGTGGCGATCTCCTGGGCGGCGGGCGCGGGGGCCTGACCCGGCGGCGGCTCGGCCGTACGGGCCGTCTTCTGCCAGGAGCCCTTGCCCCGCACGATCCGCCAGAAGGCGCGGACCGCGACGAGGTAGGTGGTGGCGGCGTAGACCGCGAGCGCCAGGCCGTAGCCGAGCGCGGCCCGGCGGCTGATCCCCGGTTCGCTGCGGCGCCGGTACAGCGGCCCCCAGAGGGCGAACTCGGCGACCCCGACGACCAGGTAGAGCGCGATCAGCACGGCGCCGCCCTGGCGGAGGAAGGCGAGCACGAACTCGGGGTAGAAGACCGCGTTGTAGCCGAAGACGGCGATCGGCACCGCGTAGACCACCAGGCCGACGACCTGGAGCCAGGGCTGGACCATGAAGTAGAGGACTTCCAGGAAGCCCGCCGTGGTGAACTCCCGGGAGCTCCAGACCCGGCGCAGGTACGGCGCGCACTGCATCGAGCCCTGCGCCCAGCGGACCCGCTGGGTGATCAACTGCCGTACGTTCCACAGGGCTTCCTGGTCCACCCAGGCGGTCGTGGTGTAGCCGTTGCGCCAGCCGGCCAGCATCATCCGCAGCCCGAGCTCGAAGTCCTCCAGCAGCGCCCGGCCCCACGGCCCGCCGCTGCCGCCCCGGTCGATCGAGCGCAGCGCGCTGAGCCGGTTGGCCTGGCCGTTGCCGCCCACGTTGACGGTCCGGGTGAGCCGGCGGGTGATCTGGATGGCGGAGATCGGCCCGCGGAACTCGATGTCCTGGAGCCGGGCCAGCAGCCGGGCGAAGCGGTTGGCCAGGCGCCCCCGGTGGGGCAGCGGCACGGCCACGTCGCGGTTGGACATCCGGACCTCGACCTGGACGGCGCCGATGGCCGGGTCACCGAAGCAGGAGGCTCCTGCGAAGGTGTCCAGCATGCCCGGGGAGGGCCGCCCGTCGGCGTCCAGGACGATCAGGACGACCCGGTCGGCGTCGGCGCCCTCCGGCAGCCGGGCTTCGAGCGCCCGGTAGGCGGCGTTCAGGGCGTCGCCCTTGCCGGTGCGCGCCCGCGGCAGCCGCCGGTCCACCAGGTGGACGGGCCGTCCCTCGGCGGCCCGGGCCCGCACCGCCTCGGCGGTCCGGTCCTCGCAGTGGTCGTCGACGACCCAGACCCGCGCCCGGGGGAAGTGCTCGGCGAGGTAGTCCAGGGTGGTGCCGATCACGGCCTCCTCGTCCCGGCAGGGTATGAGGAAGTGCCAGTCGAACCGGTCCGGATCGCCCGGGGCGTCCGGGCCGACCCGCAGGAAGTTGCGCACGATCACCGTGACGTAGGCGAGGAAGCCGATCCCCAGCACGAAGGAGAGGGAGACGGACAGGTCGAGCAGGGTCACGGCGCATCGGCCTCCGCGTCGCGGGTGGACGTTCGGGTGATCAGGAGGAGGAAGAACAGCAGCGCGATCAGGCCAGCGGCCATCATCAGCACCGAGCCGAACAGGACGTGCGTCCAGCCGAACCCCTCGTCGCCGTACCGGTACTGCATGGCGACGATCAGCGTCAGCCGGCCCAGGTTGGCGGCGAGGACCAGCGCGGCCGCCAGGACGAAACCCAGCAGGACCCGGGCCGGCCCGCGGGTGCCGAACAGCAGCAGGACTCCGGCCAGCAGCGCCAGCGGGGCGATCAGCAGGGCGCTGCCGCACCCGGTGGTGAGGGCGATCCCGCGCCCGAACCCGCTCGCGTCGCCGGCGTACAGCACCGGCGCGTCGGGGGCGGCGAGCAGCAGGGTCCGCAGGCCGAGCCCGTGCGAGACCACCCACCGCGCACCGGCCAACTCATGGAACCGGTAGGCGCGTTCACCGGCGACCAGGGCCCCGCCCAGGCCCAGCAGCAGCGGTCCGGCCACTCCGGCGAGCACCCGGCCCGACAGCGGGGCGCGGCCGGGCCGCGACAGCGGCGGGCGGGCCGGCCCCGGTGGCCGGGCGGGTTGCGGGTACACGTCTGCGGTCACGGGGACACCCCTTGGAAGGAAGGCGGGTTGGCGGCGGGCGGCGCGGTGCGGTGCGGCGGGCTAGCGGCCGTCGCGCTTCCGGTCGGTCCGCTCAGTCCGCTCTGCCCGGTCGGCGGCCAGCCGGCTGCGTCGCAGCAGCGCGACTCCCACCAGCACCAGGGCGGTGCCGGCCGCGGCCGCGAAGCCGAGGCCGGGCGAGCCGGTCGAGGCCAGTACGCCGCCGCCGGCCGCCGTCGGGGGGAGTCCGCCGCCTATGGGTCCGTACATGGTGGTCCCTCTCGTCAGGTCCGGCCGTGATGCCCGGTCGTGATGTCCGAGTCATCCCGATCTTTGCGATCTGGAGCCGTATGTTGCTGGGCTGATCGGATGATCGGATAGATGCGCCGCGCCCATTCGGGTGGAAATCACCCGTTTGCCGCAACCGGCCGCGCGGGGGCACCGGCGAACCGGTATCCGTGGGCGAGGCCGGCCGCCAAGTGGTCCCGGTGCGCCGGGTCTTGATGCACCGGCACACGAACCACCGCCGGGCCCGTTCCGCTCCCGAGGCGGCCTCGGGCGGACCCCGGACGGCCTCCTGTCGGCCAAGTGGGTGACATTGTTCCCATCTATGGATCTTTCTGACGAATCTCCCCATATCGTCTGCTGATACTTCACCACCCCACCCCCTCGCCCCCTTCGGAGCGCCATGTCCTCGACCGACGTCGCCCTGGTCCTCGGAACCCGACCGGAGATCGTCAAACTCGCCGGAGTGGCCCGCCTCCTCGGCCCGCGGGCCCGCATCGTCTGGAGCGGCCAGCACTGGGACCCGGCCCTCACCACCACGTTCTTCGCCCAGTACGGCCTCCCCCGCCCGCACCACCTGCTGAAGGGCGTCGGCGGCGAACCGCGCGGACGCCAAATAGGCCGGATGGTCAGCGCGTTGAGCGACCACCTCGCGGCCCGCCCACCGGCCGCCGTCCTCGTCCAGGGCGACACCAACACCGCCGCCGCCGGCGCCCTCGCGGCGCACTGCGCGGGCATACCCGTCGTCCACGTCGAGGCCGGACTGCGCTCCTTCGACCCCGGCATGCCCGAGGAGGCCAACCGCCGCCTGATCGCCCCGCTCGCCGACCTGCACTGCGCGCCCACCGCGACGGCGGCGGCGCACCTGCTGCGCGAGGGGATCGAAGCCGACCGGGTGGTGATCACCGGCAACACCGTCGTCGAGGCGACCCTGGCGACCCTGCCCGCCGAGGCCGAGGCCCACCGCATCGTCGCCGAACACGCCGTCACCCCCGGCGGCTACGTGCTCGCCACCATCCACCGCCCCGAGAACACCGACGACGCCGCGCGGCTCGCCCAGATCCTCGACCAGCTCGCCGCCCTGGACCTGCCGGTCCTGCTGCCGCTGCACCCCCGGACCAGGGCCGCCGTCGAGGCCTTCGGCCTGCGCGGCCCGGTCGCACGGCTGCGCCGGATCGAACCGCTGGACCACGCCGGGTTCCTCGCCCTGGCCCGGCACTGCCGGCTGCTGGTGTCGGACTCCGGCGGGGTCCAGGAGGAGTGCACGGTGCTCAAGCGCCCGCTCGTGGTGGTGCGCAACTCCACCGAGCGTCCCGAGGCCGTCCGGGCCGGCTTCGCCCGGCTCGCCCGCCCGGGACACGAACTCGCCCGCGCGCTGCGGGAGTTGCTCGCCGACGAGGCCGTCGGCGAACGGCTGGCGCAGCTCCCCTCGCCCTACGGCGACGGACGGGCGAGCGCCGAGATCGTCGCCGCCGTCCGCAGCCGCTACCTCGCCCCCGAGCCGCGCACCGAACAGCACACCGAACAGCGCCCGGAGCCCGACCGCACACCGGTCGCGGCCGCCGCCACCGGCGTCGGCGGACACCGCTGAGCGAGGGCGGACAGCCGCCGCCTCCAGGACCCGCCCGGAAACTGCCAGGCACGAAGGTGGCGGGTCGGACCCGTCGACCCCGCCCACCCCGGCTGGCAGGGTCGGAAGCAGCCCGCAACCGGCGGGATCGACTGCACCCGGGGGGGCTCCCATGACGACGACATCCGACGGCCGGCCGGCCACCGGAGCGGGCGCGTCCGGGTGCCGGCCGCGGACCGCGGGCTGAGGCGGGCACCATGGACGACCGCTACGAGCGCCACTGCTTCGCCGACCCGCTGTTCTACGACGACCCCGCCCGCGCCGAGCACGCCGACGACCGCTTCGCCGCCGCCACCGCCCCGCTGCCGCCGGGCTGGGAGCGCCACGAGCACGGCCCCTGGATCAGCCTGCGGCCGCCGCACGCCCGACTCCCCGAGCAGGGCTGGAAGGTGCACGTCTCGGCCACCCCGGACGAGGCGGAGCAGGTCGTCGACCAGGTCCTGGCGTACGGCCTGGAGCACGGGCTGACCTGGAAGTTCCTGCGCGGCCGGGCCACCGTGCTCGCCCTGAACAGCAAGTACGCCGACCGCCGCGCCAGCGGCAAGCTGATCACGCTCTACCCGGAGGACGACACCCGGCTGGCCCGGGTGCTGGACGACCTGTCCACCCTGCTGAAGGGCGTCCCCGGCCCCTACGTCCTGAGCGACCTGCGCTACCGGGAGGGCCCGCTCTACCTGCGCTACGGCTCCTTCGTCGAACGCCACTGCACCGACGAGCGGGGCCGGCGCGTCCCGGCGATGCGCGGCCCGGACGGCGCACTGGTGCCCGACACCCGGGGCACCGTCTTCACCGTGCCGGACTGGGCACCGGTGCCGGAGCTCGTCTCCGCCCAGCTCGCCGCCGACGCCGCGCGTGAGGCCGAGGCCCCGGCCGACTTCCCGTTCGAGGTCGTCAAGGCGCTGCACTTCTCCAACGGCGGCGGGATCTACCAGGCCACCGACCGGCGCGACGGCCGACAGGTGGTGCTGCGCGAGGCCCGCCCGCACGCCGGGCTCGACTACGCCGGCCGGGACGCGGTGCAGCGACTGCTGAGCGAGCGCCGGGTGCTGGAGGCGCTGGCCGGGGTGGACTTCGTGCCCGCCCTGTACGAGTACCGGCAGGTCTGGGAGCACCACTACCTGGTCGAGGAGTACATCGAGGGCGAGCGGCTGGAGGACGTCTTCACCCGGACCTGCCCGCTCACCCACCCCGACCCGGACGAGGCCGAGCTGGCCGCGTACACCGACTGGGCGCTCGACGTGCTCGACCAGGTCGGCGGCATGCTGGCGGCGCTGCACGAGCGCGGGCTGGTCTTCGGCGACCTGCACCCCAACAACGTGATGGTCCGGCCGGACGGGCGCTGCGCGCTGGTCGACTTCGAGATCGCCTTCCCCGCCGACGACCCCGCCGCTCCCCCGCTGGGCGCGCCCGGCTTCGTCTCGCCGAAGGCCCGGCGCGGAACCGCCGTGGACGCGTACGCGCTGGCCGCGCTGCGGCTCTACCTCTTCCTCCCGCTGAACATCCAGCTCGGGCTGGACTCGGGCAAGGCCGAGCTGGCCGGCCGGGAGATCTCCCGCCGCTACCCCGTGCCCGCCGGGTTCGGGCCCGGGGTCGCCGAGGCGCTGCACCGGGCGGCCGGCGGGAAGCTGCCGGCGGGCGCCACCGAACGCGCTCCGGGTGCCGCCGACGGCGCCGCGGGGCCGGCTCGTCCGGCCTGGCCCCAGGAGCCCTCGGCGGACACCGCGGCCTGGCGCCCGGTGCTGGACTCGCTGGCCGCGGGCATCCTGGCGATGGCCACCCCGGACCGGACGGACCGCCTCTTCCCCGGCGACGTCGAACAGTTCGGCCCGGGCCACGGCGGCCTGGGACTGTCCTACGGCGCGGCCGGCGTCCTGTACGCGCTCCGGGCCTGCGGCCGCCCCGCCCCGCCCGAGCACACCGACTGGCTGGTGGCCCGCGCGGACGCCGCGGCCGACCTGCCGCCCGGCCTCTACGACGGGCTGACCGGCATCGCCTGGACGCTGGCCCGGCTCGGGGCGACCCGGGAGGCCGACGCGCTGGTCGAGCGGCTGCTCGCCACCGAGGCCCCGGCCGATCCGGGGCTCGGCTCCGGACGGGCCGGCATCGCGCTCGGCCTGCTCGACCTGGCCGACGTGCTCGGCCGCGAGCGGCTCGCCGACCGGGCCCTCGCCCTCGGCCACGAGCTGGCCCGGGACGAACCCGCACCCCGGCTGCGCGGCCTGCTGGACGGCTGGAGCGGGCAGGCCGCACTGTTCCTGCGGCTGTACGGGCACACCGGCGAGCGGCGCTGGCTGACGGCGGCCGAGGCGGCGCTCGGCCGCGAACTGGACGAGGCGGACGTCACCGACGGGATGCTCTTCCTGGTCGAGGACCGCCACCGCCGCAAGCTCCCGTACCTGGCCGCGGGCGGCGTCGGCACCGCCCGGCTGATCTCCGAGCTGGCGCGGCACAGCGGGGCGGACCGACCCGACGGCGCGGGCCGGCTGCCCGGCCGGTTCGCCCAGGCGACCGCCGCCGCCGACCGCGCCTGCCTCCCCGACCTGATCGCGGCGGCCGGCCTGTTCGAGGGCCGGGCCGGGCTGGTACTGCACCTGCTGCGCGGCGGACGCGGGGCCGAGGCCGACCGCCACCTGCGGCTGCTGGAGTGGCACGTGATGAACCATCGCGGCCACCTCGCCTTCCCGGGCCGGCGCTCGATGCGCCTGTCGGCGGACCTGGCCACCGGCGCCGCCGGAGTCCTGGTCGCGCTGCACGAGGCCGTCCTCGGCCCGGTGCCGCTGCCCGGCATCACCGACTTCCCCGGTCCTGAGGCCTCGCGGCCCTGAGGCTTCGAGGCCCCTGGGACCCGGGGGACCACCACGGCCACCATCCGGTGGCCGGCACCACCACGGAAAGGAACGACCATGACCCAGATCCTGGCCCTCCAGGGCCTCCAGAGCGAGACCGGCACCGGTGCCGTCGAGCCCAACAGCCACTGGAGCAGCTTCGCCCACTACCGCGCCGAGGCGCCCGTCGCCGAGGAGGCCGGTCTCTGATGTCGACGATCCTCTCCCTCCAGGCGCTCGAGGCCGCCCAGGACGACGCGGCCGTCCCGTTCAGCCACTGGAGCACCGACCTGCACCTGCCGTTCGGCGCCCCGGTCGAGGCTGCGGAGTAATCCTCCGACCGACGACGCGCAGGCCCGCCGGGACCACCCGGCGGGCCTCCGTCCGTCGTTCCCGGGCCCTCGTCGGCCGTGCCCGCCGGGTGGGGCCGGCCTCAGCAGGGCCCGGTGGCGTCCGCCGGGACGGTGAGCCCGGCCCGCTCGGCCAACGCCCCGGCCTGGAACCGGCTCTGCGCACCCAGACGCGCCAGCAGCTCGGCGATGTGGCGCCGGCAGGTGCGGGTCGACATGCCCAGCCGCCGGGCGATCGTGTCGTCCTTCTCCCCGGCGGCGAGCAGCACCGCGATCACGTCCTCGACCTCGCGGGACACCGTACGGGCGGCCCGCGGCGCGGTGTCGTACGGGACCGCCTGGCTCCACTCGTGCTCGAAGAGCCCGACGAAGTACGCGACCAGGGACGGCTCCCGGACCAGCAGCGCCGCTCCGGTGGCGAGCCGGGCCGGCACGAAGGCCGTGGTCCGGTCCACCACGACCAGCCGGGCCGGTACCTCGGCGCGGGTCCGGACCTCCGCCCCCGCGGCGATGACCAGCTCCGCGTAGGAACGGGTGGGCGGGTCGAACCGGGCCGGGTGCTGGTACAGGCTCCGCAGCCGGACGCCCCGCCCCAGCGCGGCCAGGTCCCGGGGCAGCGCCTCCGTCAGGTCCGCCTGCGGGTGGCCGCCGCCCGGCTGGACGGTCAGCACCTCCTCCTTGGCGGCGCCCACCACGGAGCCGAGCGCCGAACCGGCCGCGTGGGCGTCCTCCAGCAGGCGGACCGAGCCGTCCACGCCGCCGCCCTGCGCCCGGTACACCGGCTCCAGCGAGGCCACCTCGGCGCGCAGCCCCGCCAGCGCGGCCTGACGGCGGCCCAGCTCGGCCTCCGCGATGCGCAGCCGCGCCTCCTCCCGTCCGGTCAGCCGCGCGGCGGCCGCCTCCGGGCCGACCGCCGCGAAGCAGCCCGGCCCGGCTCCCGGTCGCCGCACCAGCAGGCACAGCGCCGCCAGCCGGTCGACGGCCGCCCGGCAGCGCGCCTCGCCGAGCCCGAGGTCGGTGGAGATCCGCGCCAGGTCGGCGGGCTCGACCCGCCGGTGCCGCACCGCCCACTCGTAGACCAGCCGCGTCTCGCGATCGAGCAGGGCCTCCCGCCCCGACGACCGGACCGCGTCCGTTTTCACCGGATTCATCCACCCCTCCTCAGTCGGCCAACAACTTCCTGGCCCCCTCACCCCCTGGCGGCCGCCGCGACCGTTGACGACGATCGAACAACCGCTTCCGGGGCCGACCGACCGCCGGACGCGACCGTCGACCGTCGGCCGCCACCAGCTGTCAAGAGGGCTGTCATGAGAGAACGTGGAACCGTCCACATCGCGTTCACCCCACACGCACCAGGAGCCCCACTGGGCTCCGTCCCGGCCCCCACCACCCCCACCGCCGGGCCGGGCGACGGCACCGTCGCCTTCTACGCCTGGGCCGTCCGCCGGGACCGGCCCGCACCGGTCCGGCCCGTGACCGGGCAGTCGTGGCGGGCCGAGCCGTCGTGGACGGCCGCGCAGGCGGTCCACGGGCGGCCGGAGACCGGCGCACCCGCCGTACGGCCGGAGGGGGTGCCGCCGGGCCACGGCGCCGTGCACGCGATCGTCGGCGACCGGCTGCTGCGGGCCCGCCGGGAGGTCGTCCTCTGCTGCCCCGGCGGCGACCCGACGGCGGCGGCGCTGGCCGACCTGGTCGTGGCCGAACTGCCGCGCACCGACCCCGCGCTGCGGGTCCGGATCGTCCACCAGCACCCCGCGCGCTTCCACCTGCCCACCCAGCGCCAGGCCCGGGCTGCGGAACGGGCCGGCGCCGAGGTGCGGACCACCGGGGAGAGCTGCGGCCCGCTGCTGGTCGTCGACCGGGAGAGCGCCTTCCTGCCGGAGCGGGGACGGACCGACGGGCTCGTCCTGGTGGACCAGCCGTCGGTGGTGGCCCACCTGGCCGACTCCTTCGAGACGCTCTGGCACCAGGGCGAGGCCTTCCGCAGCGGCCCGGCCGCCGCCCGCGCCGTCTCGGACGAGCTCCGGACGACGATCCTGCGGCTGCTCGCCGACGGCCTGAAGGACGAGGTCATCGCCCGCCGGCTCGGGCTCTCGCTGCGCAACTGCCGACGGCACATCGCCGGCCTCTACAGCTCCCTGGGCGCGGACAGCCGCTTCCAGGCGGGCGTGCTGGCGGAGCGTCACGGCCTCACCGGGACGGCGGCGGCCGCCGCCGTCGCCACCGGAGGCCGCTGACGGCCGGCCCGGGTACGACGGCGACACGCCCGGCGTCACACCGCCGTCACGTTCACCACGGATACTCGGACGGGCCCACCGCCCGCGCCCCGTACGACGGAGGACCCGCCTGTGACCGCCGGCCCCGACCGCCCCACCTTCCTGCTGGTCCACGGCGCCTGGCACGGCGCCTGGTGCTGGGACCCCCTGCGCGCCGCCCTCGCCGCCGACGGCTGGCGCTCCCACGCCGTGGACCTGCCCAGCTCCGCCGCCCGCCCCGACGGCACCCGGTCGGCGGGCCTGCTGGAGGACGCCGCCGTGATCCGCGACCACCTGCGGCGGATCGACGGCCCGGTGGTGACGGTCGCCCACTCCTACGGCGGCGCCCCCGCCACCGAGGCCGTCGCGGGCGCCGCCAACGTGGTGCGGGCGGTGTACGTCTCCGCCTTCCAACTGGACGTGGGCGAGAGCACGTTCTCCTTCCTGGGGATTCCCTCGCCGGAGGACGACACGGGCCACACCCCGCCGGACGTCGCCCACGCCCGCCAGGAGTACTACGCCGACGTGCCCGCCGACGTCGCCGACCGCGCGGTGGCCCGGCTGAGCCCGCAGAGCGTCCGGTCCTTCACCGAGCCGGTGACCACGGCGGGCTGGCGCACGGTGCCCTCCAGCTACGTCGTCTGCGACCAGGACCAGGCCCTCGACCTGTCCCAGCAGCACCGGCTCGCGGCCCGCGCCGACACCGTCCACCGGCTGCCGAGCAGCCACTCCCCGTTCCTGTCCATGCCCGGGGAGCTCGCCGCCCTGCTGGCGCGGATCGCCGGCTCCGCCGCACCCTCGGCCTGACTTCAACCTCCTTGGCGAAAAGGGGTGTTGGCGGACACGGCAGGGTGGTCCGGCTCGTGCCGGACCACCCCGCCGCGGCCCTCGCTGGTCAGCCGGCCTCGGTGCGCGGCTCCAGCCGGGTACCCGTCCGGAGGGTGATCGACATCAGGTCGCTGGGGGCGTCGAGTTCCAACCGGTGCCAGCGGCCCCGGGGCACGATCGCGGCGGTGCCCGCCGTCAGCCGTACCACCGACTCGGCCTCGCCGGGCTCACCGGGCTCGACCGGGCGGAGGAAGAGCCGGACGCCGCCGGCCAGGCAGCAGACCGCCTCCTCGGCCTCGGGGTGCATCTCCCAGTGGTCGGCGTGGACCTCGGCGTCGCTCTCCACGTGGAAGGTCGCGATCTGCCAGGCCCCGGCGTCGCCGCCGGTCATCCGCCGCCCGGTGGCCCGGACGTCGCCGTCGGGGTGGATGTGCAGGGCCGAGGAGAACAGGTCCACGGCCTCGATCGGCGTGGTCGTCATGAGCGGGTTCCTTCCAGTCGGTTCTCCACGCGGTTCCGCGCGGAGCTTTCTGCGGGGCTCTCCGCTCCTGGGGTGAGCGGGTCGGGGAGGCCCGGCGCCTCCGGCCGCCGCCGGGGCAGCACGGCGACCGCCACCAGCGCGGCGAGGACGAAGAGCCCGGCGGTGACGGCCAGTCCGGTGGCGTAGCCGTCGTTGAGGGCGGCCGGGTCGGTGGCGCCGCCGGTGCGGTGCGCGGCGACGGTGGCCAGGGCCGCCAGGCCGACGCAGCCGCCGAGCTGGCGCGAGCTGTTGAGCAGGCCGGAGGCCATTCCCGCCTCGCGGGCGGCCACACCGGTGGTCCCGGCGGCGGCGACCGGGGCCAGGACCAGTCCGGTGCCGACGCTGGTGACCAGCGACGGGCCGAGGACGTCGGTGAGGAAGCCACCGTCCGGGCTGATCAGCGCGAACCAGGCCAGGCCCGCGGCGGCCAGCACGGCCCCGGGCACCAGGGCGGCCCGCGGAGTGCGGCGCGCGACGACGCGGGTGGCGAACACGGTGCCCGCGACCAGTCCGGCCGAGAAGGGCAGGAAGGCGAGGCCGGTGGCGGCGGCGCCCAGGCCCAGGACCTGTTGGAGGTAGAGCGAGACGAAGTAGAAGGCGGTGAACTGCCCGGCGGCGGCCAGGAACACCAGCACGTTGGCACCGGCCACCCAGCGGCTGCGCAGCAGGCCGAGGCGGAGCAGCGGCGCGGCGGTCCTGGCCTCGGTGACGGCGAAGGCGGCCAGCAGGGCGCCGGCGGCGGCGAGCGTCCCCAGGGTGGCCGGGGAGCCCCACCCCCGGACGTCGGTGCGGACCACGCCGAACACCAGCAGCCCGATGCCGGCGGTCGCGAGGACGGCGCCGAGCACGTCCGGCCGCTCCCGCCTCACCGGCCGTACGGACCGCTCGGGCCGCGCCTCGGCGGGCAGCAGGGCGAGCGCCGTCGCCACGACGGGCAGGTTGACCAGCATGACCCAGCGCCAGCTCGCGTACTCGGTCAGCAGCCCGCCCGCCAGCACCCCCAGGGCGCCGCCGGCGGCGTTCGTCGCGCTCCACACGCCGAGCGCGCGCACCCGCCCGGGCCCTTCGGTGAACGTGGTGGTGAGCATCGCGAGCGCGGCCGGGGCGGCCGCCGCGGCACCCACGCCCTGCCCGGCGCGGGCGGCGACCAGCTGCCAGGGCTCCTGGGCCAGCCCGCCGCCGAGCGAGCAGAGGCCGAAGACGGCCAGGCCGAACAGGAGCAGCCGGCGCCGTCCGTACAGGTCGCTCGCGCGGCCGCCGAGCAGCAGGAGCCCGCCGAAGGTGAGCGCGTAGACGTGCACGACCCAGGAGAGGTCGAGCGGGGCGAATCCCAGGTCGGTCCGGATCGCGGGCAGGGCGACGTTGACCACCGACATGTCCAGGGCGAAGACGAACTGGGCGACGGCCACCGCCGCCAGCACCCGGCCGGGGCGCCCTCGTGAGTTTTTGTACATGTATAGAAAGTAACCCCGGGCGATCCCCACTGTCGAGTCCCGGGTGATGATGGGGGCATGCAGCAGCCCTCCACCCCGCCGTCCGCCACCCCCCAGTCGGCCGGAGCGCGGCCCGCCGCGGCGCAGCCCGCCGCGCGGCGCAAGGCCACCGGTCGGCCTCCCCGGATCTCCCGGGAGGAGGTCGTCACGGCGGCCCGCCGGATCGTTGACGAGGAGGGCGTCGAGCGGCTGACCATGCGCCGCCTGGCCGCCGAGGTCGGCAGCACGCCGATGGCGCTCTACCACCACGTCCGCGACAAGGAGGAGCTGCTCGTCCTGCTGCTGGACGACTACGCCGCGCGGACACTGCGACCGACGGCGCTCCCGGCCGAGCCGCGCGCACGGGTCGTCGCCGCGGCGGCCGCCATCCACGAGGCGCTCGCCGCCTGCCCGTGGATCGTGGAGGTGCTGACCGGGGACAGCCTGATGTCCGCCCACTCGCTCTGGTTCGTCGAGCAGATCGTCGACGGCCTGGTGGCCTGCGGCCTGTCGCCGGAACGGGCCGTCCAGGGCTACCGCGCCATCTGGTACTACACGGCCGGCGAGATCATGGTCCGCACGTCGACGGCCCGCCGCCGGCCCGCCGACGACCGCCCGACCCACCGTCAGCAGGTCTTCGCCGACCTCGACCCGGAGCAACTCCCCCGCCTGGCCGGGCTCGCGGACCGCTGGGCGCCGCTCACCGCCCAGGACACCTACCGGGACGGCCTCGACGCCCTGGTGGACGGCCTGCTCGCGGCCCGCTGAGCGGCCGCTACCCGGTCACCCCCTGACCGGCGCCCCGGCTACTTCCCGACCACCAGGCGGCCGATCGTCCGGCCGAGGAGGCGGGGCGCCAGGCGCCGGGCGGTCCACATCGCGCGGGTGCCGCGCCCGGGGAAGGCCCACAGCCGACCGCGCGCCAGGGCGCGGTCCATCGAGTCCAGGACCGCTTCGGTGCTCAACCCGCGGACCCGGCCCATCAGTTCGGGGGAGTCGTCGCGCATCCGGTCCAGCATCGGGGTCTCCACCGCGGGCGGGCAGACGCACACGACCTGGATCCGGTCCTTCCGGTGCTCGGCCGCGACGGTCTCGGCCAGGAAGTGGACCGCCGCCTTCGCCGCCCCGTACGCCCCGCCCATCGGCACCGGCACCCAGCCCGCGATCGAACCGAGGATGACCACCTGGCCCCCGCCCCGGGCGGCCATGGCGGGGACGACGGCGTGCACCAGGCGGAGCGTGCCGCCGTACACGGTGTCCATCACCCGCAGGGTGTCGGCCGCGTCCCGGTCCAGCAGCCGGCCCATCGCGCCGACGCCCGCGCAGTGCACCAGCCGCCGGGGCGGGCCCAGTTCGCGGCCGACGTCCCGGACCACGGCGGCGACCGCCGTACGGTTCGTGACGTCGCAGACGAACGGGCGCGCCCCGGGAGCCTCCCGCGCCAACCCCTCCAGACCGGCCGCGTCGACGTCGACCGCCGCGACCGCCCAGCCCGCCCGGGCCAGCCGCAGCGCCGCCGCCCGGCCGATCCCGCTGGCGGCACCGGTGACGATCGCCACCTCTCCCGGTACGGACGCCATCTGTCACGCTCCCAAGGCCGCGAGGAGTACCGGACACGCTCCCGGCGCCGGAGGCCGGCCTCCCCCATCTCCCGCGCCGACCGGTGCCTACCCGGTCGACGCCCCGCCAACTCCCCTCCCCCGAAGGAACATCGACCTCAACCGTTGCCGAAGAAGCCGAGCGCCCCCGCCCCGCACACCCCGCCGACCCCCATGAACACCGGGGTCAGCACCTTGATCTCCACCCAGCTGCCGGCCCGGAACCGCATGCCCTTCGGCGGCCCGATCGGGTACCAGCGCCGGCGCCCGATCGGGATCGGCCACAGCACCGGGCAGCCCGAGACGGTCAGCGCGTCGCCCAGGCAGTGCACCAGCGCGCCGAGCGCGATCGGCAGGCCGATCCAGAGGTACTGCTGCCCGGGCTCCTCGAACAGCCACTGCGAGCCGTTGCCGGGCTTGTCGAGGACCTCCGCGAGCATCCACGCGCTGGTCGCCCCCAGCAGCCACACCAGGACGTCGCTGGAGACCCGGGCGTGCCGCCACAGCAGTCCCTCGATCGCCAGCACCATGTGCACGAACAGCACCACCAGCACGCCCCAGCGGCCGCCGTACACGGCCACCGCCGCTGCGCCCGCCCCGCACAGCACCGCCCAGAGCCAGGTGTGCGTCAGCGTCCGGTGGCCGCCCGAGCGCCGCGGGTCGCCCTTGCCGCGGGTGGCCTTGTACACCGCGTACGAGAGGTTGTCGATCACCTCGCAGAGCGCCCGGGACACCGGCCCGAACGCCCTGGATATCGTCGCCGCCTTGTGGTCCAGGTCCGGCGCCAGGGCCGCGCCCGCACAGATCAGCGCCCCCGCGAGCAGGACCGGCCAGGGCATCGGCTCCCCCATCCCGGCCGCCGCCGCGCCCACCCCCAGCCAAGCGGCCGCACCCGACAGCGAATGCGCCGGTCCCATCATGTCCGTACACCACCGATCCTCATCAGTTCCGTCCTCACCGCGAGGACCTGAGTTCACGGCAGCCTATCCGTCCAAGATCACCGGGCCCGCGCCCGTCCCGTTCGCCCCCGCCCCGGCGCGAGCCCTCCAGCCCGCGCCGGTCAGGCCAGGGCCTTCTCCAGCGCGGCGAGGTAACTGCGCATCAGGTGGTCGCGGATGCCCTCGCCGTCCGGGGAGAACGCCGCGGCGCCCAGGCCCTTGGCCCGGTCGGTCAGCGCGGAGACCAGCGGGACCTTCTCCTGGACGCGGCCCGCGGAGTCGATGTGGCGCAGCGCCTCGACGTGGGTGAAGGCGGGCTCCGGGGGCAGCTCGGGGACGATGTCGTTGCCGTGCACGAAGCGGTAGGTGCGCCCGCGCAGGCCCTTGTCGTACGCGGCGGCGAGCAGCCGGTCGCAGGTCCGGGGCTGGCCGTAGGTGTAGACGCCGTCGGCCGCCAGGCTCGGCTCCTCCAGGTCGAGCCGGGCGGCGGCGAGCATGGCGAGGGCGCCGCCGAGGCTGTGGCCGGTGAACCACACGGTCTGGTCGCCGGTCCGCAGGTCGGAGAGGGCCTTGGCGACGTCCGGGTAGACGGATTCGAGGGCCTCGGCGAAGCCGTAGTGGACGTAGCCCGTCCGGGCGGGGCCCGGCCAGGGCGGGGTGGTGGAGTCGGTGAGCCAGTCACGGATCTGCGCGGGCTCGGTGCCGCGGAACGCGGTGACGATCATGTTGTCGCCGGCCATGGTGTAGGCCTGGGTGTCCTGCAGCGGGAACGGCGGGGTGAAGCGCGTCTGGTGGTGGCGCACGGTGTCGAAGCCCCAGGCGCGGGCCTGCTCCTCGATCGCGGCCTCGTCCTGGTAGGCGAGTTCGGCGGCCTTGGCCAGCCAGTACGCGTGCGGGAGGCTGTAGCCGGTGGCGTGCTGGTCGAAGTCGGTGGGGACGGCCATGGGGGCGACTCCTGTCGGGTCGACGGAAGGGACGGCGGGCCTGCCCCAGGGCCCGGCCTGCGCCCTCCACCGGGCGCGCACCGTAACGCCCTGGCGACCAAGGGTGACGCTACCGCCCGCGCGGTTCGTGGGCGACCGGGCACACCGCCGCCCGCCTTCCCTCCCCAACGGGGGCGGGCGCCCACCAGCGGCGACGCCCTCCCGTCCGGCCCCGTCAGCTCGTGGGCCGGGCGGCCCCGGCCAGGGTGGTGTCCAGCCAGTCGAAGGCCACCTGGTGGAAGCGGAACATGGCGCCCATGTGGCAGTGCTCGCCCGCGCCCTCGGCCTCGGGCAGGGTGACGAGCGTGTGCGGGCAGGTCAGCGCGGCCTGGACCTGCTGGGGCTGGCCGCGGAAGAACTGGTCGTTCTCGGCGTCCAGGACGAGGGTCGGGCAGTCGATGAGCCGGGCGACGCCGTCGAGGGTGTAGTCGGCGGTACGGCGGATGTAGTCCGCCACCGACGCGGCGCCGAACGTCCACACCCCGTTGCGCAGCGCCCAGCGCACCTGGGTGCTCACCTGCATGAACAGGCCCATGACGGGCTCCACGAGGTCGTCCCGGCCGGCCTCGATCCACTCGCGCAGGAACGGCGGCAGGAACCGGTCGTGGGCCTCCCGGTAGTTGTAGACGCCGTCGTCCAACACCAGGGCGGCCAGGCGGTGTTCGTGGGCGGCGGCGCGGGCGGCCAGGTAGCCGCCGAGGCTGTACCCGAACAGGACCAGCCCGTCGGCGGCGATCTCGGGGCGGGTCAGCGCGTAGTCGACCACCGGGGTCACCACGGCCTCCCAGTCCGGCCGGAAGACCAGCTGCTGCTCGCGCAGCACCGCGCCCTGGCCCGGCCCGTCGTAGGCGAGGACGTTGTAGCCGCGGCGCAGCGCGGCCGCGGCGACGGCGAAGTACGCCTCCTCCAGCGTCGAGTCGAAGCCGCTGGTGAACAGGACGGTGGGGCGCCGGGCGCCGGAGTCGTCGACGAGGAACAGGTAGCCGGGCAGGTGCGTGCCCTCGTAGGGAATGGCCACGGCCTCGACGGGGGTGTCCATCAGGGCCGCCGCGGCGGCGAAGGTCTCCCGGGAGAGGGCGGACAGGCCCTTGGCCTCGGGGTCGTTCGCGGGGTCGTCGCGGCGGTAGAACTCGGCGGTGCGGTAGTAGTTCGACGCGCGCAGCAGGGCCTCGCGGGCGCTGACCCGGTGCCCGGCCGCCAGGGCGCGGCTGCCGATGCCGTGGACGCGCTCCGCGGTGGCCTTCCACTCGCGCAGCCAGGCCTCCTCGTCACCCTCGCCGATGTTCCGGGCGGTGGCCACGACCTCGCCCAGGTCGGCGCCGCCGTAGTCGGCGAATCCGGCCGCCCTGAGCGTCTCGAAGGAGAAGGACTCGTCCTCGAAGAGGAATCGCATGGTGCACTCCCGGAGGTCTTGGCGAGACGGAACCGTTCCGTCTCGTCTATGACGCTAGCCCTCACCCAGTCGAGACGCAAGCGTTCCGCCTGATGTAGGTTCGGGGCATGCCCAGCACCCCCGCGCCCCGGCCGGCCTCCGACACCTCCGCGGCCCCCGACACCGCCACGCCCCCCGCACGCCGGACGCCCGGCGGGCCGGTGCTCCAGGACTCCGTGACCGAGGCGATCGCGGCCGCCTTCTTCGAGGAACTGGCGGCCGTCGGCTACGCCCGGCTCTCCCTGGAGACGGTCGCCAAGCGGGCCGGTGCGGGCAAGGCCGCCATCTACCGCCGCTGGCCGTCCAAGCTCGACATGACCGTCGCCCTGATCCGCGCCGTGGCCGTGGACGCCTCCGAGATCAAGGACACCGGCACCCTGCGCGGCGACGTCCTCGCCTTCCTCACCGCGACCGCGGACGCGCTGCGCCACCCGCTCCCGGCGAAGATCATCCCCGACCTGCTCGCCGAAGCCGTCCGCACCCCCGAACTCGCACAGGTACTGCTGACCGCCGTCCGCGACCCCCGCCGCAGCAAGGCCACCGACCTACTGGAACGAGCGGTCGACCGCGGCGAACTCCCCGCCGACCTCGACCGCGAACTCGCCCTCGACCTCCTCGCCGGCCCGCTGTACTGGCGCCTCGCCGTCGTCCACACGGCGACCGCCCCCGACTACCTCGACCGCCTCACCGACAAGCTCCTCGCCGCCTTCGCCGCCTGACGGCCGAGCCACCGCCGAGGCGCTCGCACACCAGACCCGCACCGGCCTCCACCGACCCCCGAACCACCAGCGGCCATGGCGGCCCCCCTGCACCCACGACCCGCCACAGCCGCCGTCAGCCCGCCTCGGCCCGCCGCGCGATCCGTTCCCGTGCCGCGACCGCCCGCACGTCCTCATACCCGTCCAGCAGTGCGAGCGCCTCCGTCCGGTGCCGCCGGGCGGCCTCCGGCTCCTCCGCGGACACCGTCGCCGCCAGGGCGTCGAGGGCGAGCGCCTCGTGCCAGCGGTCGCCGAGTTCGTGGTGGGCGGTGGCGGCCCGGCGGAGGAAGGCGGCGGCCTCGGCGTGACGGCCGAGGCCGCGGTAGGTCTCGCCCGCGCCGTACCAGGCGAGGGCCTCGCGGCTGCGGTCGCCGAGGCGGCGGTGGAGGACGGCGGCGCGCTGGTAGGAGTCGAGGGCGTCGGCGGATTGGCCGTCGGCCCGCTGGGCGTCGCCGAGGGTGAGGAGCCAGAAGCCCTCCAGGCGGTGGTCGCGGAGGTTCAGGGCGATGTCGAGTGCCGCGTGCGCCGAGGCGAGTGCGCCGGCCTGGTCGCCGCCCTCGCGTCGGATGTCGCTCAGCAGGCGCAGGGCGTTTCCCTCCCCCCGCTGGTTCTTCAGCGCGCGGTGGGCGGCCAGCGCCTGCCCGACGGCGGTCGCGGCCTCGGGGAGGCGTCCGGCGCGGTAGTGGGTGCTGGCGAGGTTGGCGAGCGTGGTGGCCTCCCACTGGGCCTCACCCAACGGCCGGAAGGCGGTGAGGGCCTGCTCGAAGTACTGTGCGGCGCCGTCCAGTTGCCGGCCGTGCAGGTGGACGAGTCCCAGCAGGTTGAGCGAGTGCGCCTCGTCGAGCACGTCGCCGCGTTCGCGCCAGAGCGCCAGGGCTCTGCGGTGGCACTCCAGGCTGTCGCCGAGGGAATTGACCCGGGTGTGCCCCATGCCGAGGTCGGTGAGCAGCAGGGCGCGGGCCGCGGTGTCGTCCAGGCGTTCGGCGGCCGCCAGTCCGAGCCGGCCTGCCGGGAGCCAGTCCGCGCCGGGGGCGGAGGGTGCCTGGGCGTTCCAGAGGACGGCGGCCAGCTGCCAGGTCCGCCGGTCCTCGCCCGCGGCGAAGGCGGCGTGGACGGTCTGGAGGAGGTTGACACGTTCGCGCTCGGCCCAGTCCACGGCGGCGTTGTAGTCGGCGAAGGCCGCCGGCCGGACTCCGTCGGACACCGGGTCGAGCGGTAGCCGGGCCTCGGCCGGCCGCAGCCACCGCTGGGCGGCGTCGGCGGTGTGCAGGTACCAGTCGAGCACGCGGCGCAGGGCGGCCTGGCGCTGTGCGGGGGTCTCTTCGTGCTGGGCCTGGTCGGTGGCGTAGGCGCGCAGGAGGTCGTGGAACTGGTAGCGGTCGGGCGCGCTCTGCTCGACGAGGTGGGCGCCGACGAGGGAGTCGAGGAGTTGCCGGGTCCGGCTGGGGGTGAGGTGGGCGAGGGCGGCCGCGGCGTGGAGCCCGAAGTCGGGGCCGGGGTGGAGGCCGAGGAGCCGGAACAGGCGGGCGACCGGGTCGGGCAGGGCCCGGTAGGACCAGGCGAAGACCGTACGGACGGCGTCGGCGTCCTCGTCGTCGCCCACGCTGAGGGCGTCCCAGAGCGCGGACTCGTCACGGAGGTCGTTGATCAGGTCGTCCAGGCCCATGTGGGGCAGGCTGGCGGCGCGCTCGGCCGCGATGCGCAGGGCCAGCGGCAGTTGGGCGCAGAGACGGGCCAGTTCGGTGAGCTTCGCCGGGTCGTCCTCGGACCGGTGCCCGGCCGTGACGGCCCGCAGCAGGGCGACGGCCTCGGCCTCGGGCAGGGTCCGCAGGGTGAGCCGGCGGGCGCCGTCGCGTACGGCGAGGCCGGACAGCCGGCTGCGGCTGGTGACCAGGACGAGGCTTCCGGCACTGCCGGGCAGGAGCGGCCGGACCTGCTGCGCACTGGCGGCGTTGTCGAGGACCACCAGGACGCGGCGCTCGGCGAGGAGCGAGCGGTAGAGGGCGGCCGCCGCGTCGGGATCGGGCGGGACGGCCTGAACGGCGACGCCGAGGGAGGTCAGGAAGCGGTGGAGGGCCTCCTGGGCGGTGACGGGCCGGCCCGGATCGTAGCCGCGGAGGTTGACGTACAACTGGCCGTCGGGGAAGCGGTGCCGGGCCTGGTGGGCCCAGTGCAGGGCGAGCGAGGTCTTCCCCGCGCCGGCGGTTCCGGCGATGACGACGACGGCAGCGGCGGCGTCGGGGTTCGGGTGATCGCCCGCCAAGGCGTCGTTCAGCTGCTGGAGTTCGACCGTACGGTTGACGAAGCCGCGTACGTCTGCGGGCAGTTGGCGCGGAGTCGGGGTGCTGTTCGGCCGGTCGGGTCCGCCGTGGAAGTGGATGCCTCCGCTGACGTCCCTGGCCTGGACCACGTCCTGGGCGGAGGACCCGGACACGGTGGAGCGCGTGCTTCCGGGGTCGCCGGTGGACCCGACGTGCTCGTCTGCCACTGCGCTCCGTTTCCTACGCGGGTGGGAGGAGGTGTGCGGCTTCACGTTCGAAGTACGCCAGAACGTCCTCGCCCACCCGGTGGAGATCCGCGAGATATCCCTCCCACCGGAGGACGAGACCGGGATCGGTGTACCTGATCGCACCGGCCGGAATTCCCGCCTCCGAATACCGCACCTGATAGAGCGTACGGCCGCCGAGAACGACGATTTCCGGCAGCTGTCCGAATTCCTCGGAATCGGCCATTTCCACGGCGTCGACCATACGGACGCGCTCCCCGCATTCGGCTCGGATCCGCAGCGAGTGCAGCTGCCAGCGCAGGTAGTCCGTCCACGGCCGCTCGACCACCCGCACCCGGTGGAAGAAGGACCGCCGCGCCGCGTCCTCCCGCCCGATCGCGAGCAGCGCCGGGCGCCGGTCCTCCAGAAGTCGCAGCGCCTCGCCCCAGTCGCCGCGCCGGGCGGCCTCCCAGCTCGGACTGCCCTGCTCCTCGAAGTACTGGCGTCGCTCCAACTTCCATGAGTCCCGGCCGCGGATCAGCGCGTCCCGCTCGCGGAAGTCACGCTTGTAGTCGTCCCGGGCGAGGAGCTCGCCCCACTCGGGCCGCAGCTCGGGGGCGTTCCGATCAGGCATCCGGGATGTCCGCCTTCGCCGTGCTCACCATGAGGCCGGGGATGACGACGAGCCGCTCACCCGGGCCCAGGACGACGCCTTCGGGAAGCCGCCCGCGGTAGTCCTCCGTGAGATCGCGACCGATGACGGCGACATCGCCGTTCGAGAGCTGCCAGATGTCCGGGCATTCGTCCTTTCCGTCGGACGATCCCAGTTCCTTGGCGGATTTCCCGAGGCGTTTCTGCAACGAAGCGGAAGGATCGGCTTCCCATCGGCGAGCCATGCCTGCCCCCATTGGTATTGCTCTCGGCGCGGAACCATGGTTGCCGCATCTTACACCTGATGGGGAGTCAGGAGAATGTTCAGTACATTCGCCATGTACTCCTAAATGATCACCATCGCGGGCACATCGGTCCCCTGCGCGACAGAAACTCCGGGCACGTGGGCGTCGCACGTCGCCTCAGGGCGTGCGCGTCCCGTCGAGGTAGGCGAGGACGGCGAGGACGCGGCGGTTGTCGTCGTCGGAGGCGCCGAGGTTGAGCTTGGCGAAGATGTTGGAGGTGTGCTTGCTGACGGCGCCCTCGCTGAAGTGCAGCCGTTGGGCGATGGCGGCGTTGGAGCGGCCTTCGGCCATCATGGCGAGGACGTCGCGTTCGCGCGGGGTGAGGAGGGCAAGGGGCTGGTCGTCGGCGTTGCGGGCGAGGAGGCGGGAGATGACCTGGGGGTCCATGACGGTGCCGCCGGCGGCGACGGTGTGGACGGCGTCGACGAACTGGTCGGCCTTGGAGACGCGGTCCTTGAGGAGGTAGCCGACGCCGCCGGTGCCGTCGGCGATCAGCTCCCGGGCGTAGAGCTGTTCGACGTGCTGGGAAAGCACGAGGACCGGCAGGCCGGGCCGTTCGCGGCGGGCGGCGAGCGCGACCTGGAGGCCCTCATCGGTGTACGTGGGGGGCAGGCGGACGTCGACCACCGCGATGTCGGGGCGGTGTTCGGCGATGGCGGCGGCCAGTTCGGGGCCGCTCTCCACCGCTGCGACGATCTCGTGCCCGTGGGCACTGAGCAGCAGGGAGAGGCCGTCCCTCAGCAGGACGAGGTCCTCGGCGAGGACAACACGCACGGTAGCTCCATGATCAGCCTGGTCGGACCCCCCGGGGGGCTGGTCAGCGTGAGCGTACCGTCGAACGCGGCGAGCCTGCGCCGGATGCCCCGCAGGCCGCTGCCCCCGTCGGGGTCGGCGCCGCCGCGGCCGTCGTCGGTGACTTCGGCGCGGAGCAGTCCGGCGGCATGGGTGAGGTGCACGGTGGCGTGCCGGGCCTCGCCGTGCTTGACGGCGTTGGTGAGCGCCTCGCTGACGGCGAAGTAGACCGCCGACTCCACCGGCGCCTCGGCCCGTCCGGGCAGTTCGGCCCGGACCTCGACCTTCAGCGGGACGTCCAGTGCCAGCGCCCGTACGCCTTCGACGAGGCCGCGTTCGGCGAGCACCGGCGGGTGGATGCCGCGGACCAGGTCGCGCAGTTCCTGGAGGGCCTGGGTGACGTTCTCCTGGGCGTCCGTCGCCACCTGCTTCGCCTGGCCCGGATCGCGGTCGACCAGTGCCGCGACCGCGCCGAGGCGCAGGCTCACCGCGACCAGTCGGGCCTGCGCGCCGTCGTGCAGGTCCCGTTCGATCCGGCGCAGTTCGGCGGCCTGGGCCTCGGTGGCGTCCAGCCGGATCTCGGTGAGCTGCTCGACCCGCCGGGCGAGCCGGGAGCGTTCGGTGGGGCCGAGGAGGGCGCGGGTCCACCGGCCGTGCAGGCGCAGCGCGGGCCGGGCGAGGGCGAGTCCGGCGGCGATCGACACCGGGCCGAGGAGGCCGAGGAGCAGCGCGACCGGGCCGCCGAACGGCAGGTCGTACGGCAACGGCGCCTGGACCACCCCGTACAGGCCGGCGCCGACCAGCAGCACGGGCAGGGCCGCGATGCCGCCGCCGACCAGCGGGTCGGCTAGCACCCAGAGGACGTCGCGCCAGGTCGCCGGGTCGGTCCAGAGCCAGCGGACGTCGAGGGACATGCCGGCGAACCAGCGGTTCCGGTGGTAGTCGTGGCCGGTCCAGTACCAGCCGTGGAGGGTGCGTTCCAGGGCCGGGCGCGGCCGGTACGGCGGCGGTACGGGCACCTGCGACCAGTGGCCGGCCGCCCACCGGGCGGCCCCGGCGGCGGAGCGCACCATCCGGGTGGCGGTCGGGAAGAACGGGAAGATCCCGAGGCAGCCCCAGATCACGAACGACAGCAGGAAGGCCGCCGTCAGCCCCACCCCGACCGGTATCAGCAGCGTGAAGGCGGCGAGCCGCCCGAGCGCCCGTACGGCGGCGCGCAGCTCGCGCGCGGCGCCGCGACCCGGTTCGGCGGTGTCCGGCTCACGGGCGGCTGGGGTCTGCGGGCTGCTCACGGGGCCTCCGGTCGGATTCGGTCGTACGCGCCGTTCATGATCGCAGCCGTCCGCTCGGACGTCCCCCCGGGCACCACCCCCCGCTGACCGCGAGTCAGCCGGCACGCCCCCAGCACGAACCCGACCGCCGACGGCAGGTACCGGGCCAGGAACCAGCTCCGATTGGCCGGCGCGAAGACCGACCTCCCAGCGCCACCGCGCCCCGAACCGCTTGCCCAACCCCGACAGCCGCAACACCGGAACCCCCGCCCCGCGCGCACCGTTCCCCGCACCTCGCCCTCCCGCATCACCACGCCCGCCCGCAACCTCGGACGGCACGCGCTCAACGCTAGGGACGGCGGCGCGACGACAGAATCCACCTGCACCCCGGCCAGGGGTGGGGCTGGACCCACCCCGCCCCAGCCCGCCGCCGACGCTGAGGACCACTCAACGGGGGAACTCGCTTGGCGTGATTGAGGACAGCGATGCCTTAGCCTCCGGCCACCCCAGATCGCCAAGGCTTCTCCCCACACGCGCGGGGCAGTCGGCAGCCACAGCTCTGACGAGAGCCATGCACCACCTCAGTCGTCCGCCACGGCCCAGCCCACCGCATGGGCCCGAGCCGCGACGGCGTCGAAGCTCGCGGTAGCCGACAGCGCGGCGACCATACGGCGGTCGAGCGGAGCACCCTTCAGCACGGCCTCCACCGCCTCCCGGTCGACGGGCCGTTCGTGATACTCCTCCGCGAAGTCGATGAACGCCTGCGCGGGATCGGAACCGGTGAGGATGTCGAACAGCCAATCAGCGCCGTCCGTCTCCCCCTCGGCGAATTCGACCGGACCGCGCCGCCATCCGCCGGACCCGGCCTCGTACCAGGCACACACGGTCGCGTCGAAGAACCCGTCGAACTGGAACTCGGGCGCCTGCGCGAACTCCGCGAGCGATTCCGGCAGGCCGTCCAGCAGACCGGGCCAGTGCGCGCGTTCGTCCTCCCGCCACGGGGAGGCGTCGCTTTCATGGTCGAAGCCGTAGAGGAACACCCCGTCCGGACCGAAGACGATGTCGTACTGGTCACCGGACCCGTTGTCCATCCCGGCCAGGTCGACGCCCGGACGCCAGTCGGCCACGAACGTGTGGCTGGGGCCGCCGGGCGCAGAAACGATCGTGTCCAGCAACGCCACCGCGCGGCAGCGGGCTCGCAGTTCCTGGGGTTCGGGAAGGACGGCCATGAGTTCGTGAACGGACATGGCGCACACTCAACAGTATCCCTCTGACATTCCGCCGGATCAGCCGGACCCGCCGGCAGCTCTGAGCCCGGAACACCGCGTGATCCTCCTCGTCACGCGGCCTCGACCTTGACCATCGCGTCGCCGGCAGCGGCCGCCTGGGCGAAGTAGTCCTTCAGCGCGCGCAGGTCGGCGCTCAAATCACCGGCCCACGCCTCGGACCACGGGGTCGCGAACCCGAGCGACGCGACCTCGTCCGCCAGCACGGCGTCCACGGTCCCCACCAACTCGTCGACGCCCACCGCGTCCAGGAAAGCCGATGCCGTCCGCACCTCATCGGGTCGAAGCACCCAGACCGCCATCTCGCCGAACTCTGCGTCGCAGTCGGGGTCTCCCTCGACGGCCGTCCGTTCCTCACCACCGAACACCGGCAGTTGGGCCGCTCTCAAGTCCGGGCCCGCACCGCCGACCGCCTTCATCAAGGCGACGTGCATCAGGTATCCGTTGCGCTCCACGGCCAGCACCGCACCGGCCGCGTACAGAGGGCCGAAGTCGTCATCGGACCAGCCGGGCACCAGGGCGCGGAGCTCCGTCGGCGACAGTTCGTCCAGCACCGTTCCGTCCACCCGCCGCCAGAAGAAGTCCACACTCATGCCCCGCACCCGTCCTGCTCTTCGCCATCTGGACGGCCTCCGATATCCGTCTCGCCGTCAGGTTAGGCGGACCCTCCGACAGCCACCGCCTTGGGAGAGCGGGCGGCATGGACGGACTACCCGAGTCCCGGTGACTCACACCCAGGGTGCCCCGCCCCGCCCGTCCGCCCACAGGGCGAGCGCCCGCTGGTCGACGGCGCGGATGCCGACCTGGGCGCAGAACGCGGCGGCGGCCTTGGTGAAGGAGCTGGTCGTCACCACGGCGGCCAGGTCGCAGTGGTGCACGTCGCGGTAGGTGCCGTTGACCTTCTGGACGTCCTGGGAACCGACGAACGTCCTCGGCCCGTACCGCTTGGCCTGGATGAGGATCCGCTGCCCGGCGGGGGTGGTGGCCAGGACGTCCGCCGCGAGGTCGCCGGCCCCGCCGACCACCTTCACCTTCGTGCAGCCGTCCCGGCGGCACAGGTCCGCCAGCGCGTGCTCGAAGGCCTTCGGGGTCATCGCCAGGAACGGCCCGATGTGCCGCAGTCGGGCGGTCCGCGCGTCCAGTTCCCGCTGCCGGGCCCGCACCCGCGAGCGCAGCACGGCGGCGCCCGCTCCCACGCCGACGATGAGGAACGCGGCGACCAGCAGCAGGTGTTGGGCCAGCCACTGGACCACCAGCGTGCCCAGCACGACCGCGACCAGCGCGGCCGCCCCCAGCAGCGGCGTGTTCTGCTTCAACCGGCGGGCGACGGTCGACCGACGTCGCCGAACAGGCCTACGGGCCACGGCACTCCCCCTCACGCCACGGTGTCCGGACGAGCCTAGGAGCAGCCGTCCCCGTACGCCCGCGATGCGGACGAACTCCTGCGCCTGGGCGGCCGAGTTGACCGGATTTCGGCATCGGCGGCCGAACCGTCCCCTTCAGTGGCCGCCCCCGTGCCTGCGGGGAGGACGCCCTCCGACCTGCACCGCACTACAGCCTTTGCCATTTCTTGACTATGCTGCGGTGCCGAGGCCGCCGGGTCGGGCGGCGTCATGGGACGTGCCCGTCGCGCGGTCGTGCCATGCCTCCAGTGGCGATGGACCGCTGCGGTCCGGGCTCCCCGGGCGTCGCAGTACAGAACACCGAACTCCCGGAAGGCTCCCCACCATGACCGCTCTCTCCTGGCTGTCGCGGGCTGCGACGACCGTGCTGCTGATCCTGGAGACGGTGGCGGTGGTGATGTTCTTCTGCATCGCGGTCCCGTTGTTCTACAACGGGATCGGGTTCGAGGACGAGGTGGCGCCGAAGCCGCAGTGGGTGCCGTACGTGATGGGGGCCGCCGGGTTCGCGATGGCCGGGGTCAACGCGTTGGCGGTGCGCGGGGTCTGGCGCCCGCGGCCCGGCTGGAGGCTCCTGGCGGCGACGGCCGGGGTGCAGGTGCTGCTGCTGGCGTTCACCGCGCTGTCGGGCGAGTACCTGTTCGGGATCTTCGCGGCGGCGGCGCTGCCCGCGCTGGGCTCGGTGGCCGCGTTCGCGCACTGGAGCGGCCTCCGCCGAGCCGACGCGAGGGCCGACGCGGGCTGACGGGGCTGCCGCGGGCCGGCGGAGCCGGCTCACCCCGCCCCGCCCCTCCCCCGCGCGCGTTCCTCGACGTACTCCTTGAACCGCCTCAGGTCCCCTTTCACCCGCCGGTCGACCTCGCCCCGGACGTCGGCGGCCTGCTCCCCCGGGCCCGCGGGCCGGAGGTCGACGGCGAGGGTGACCCGGGTGTGGCCCGGGTCGAGCCGCCGGAAGGTCACCACCTCCTTCCGCTCGGCCTCGCCGTCCATGCCCCGCCAGGCGATCAGCTCCTCCGGTTCCTGGTCGACGATCTCGGTGTCGAACTCGCGGGTGACGCCGTCGATGCTGGTCTGCCAGTGGTTGTGGCGGCTGTCGAGCCGGCTCACCGAGTCGACGCCCTCCATGAAGCGCGGGAACTCCTCGGCGAGCGTCCACTGGTTGTAGGCGGCGTGCAGGGGGACGGCCACGTCCACGGATTCCTTCACCATGCTCATGACGACCTCCTCGTACGGCGCGGCCGGGGCCTTCCTGCCCGTCTGCGCGCGCCCGTCTGCACGCCTTCCGCCCCCTTCCTGTACGCCTGCCCGTCCGGCACCGGCGCAACCGTCCCCCGCCCGCGCTACGAGCCGTTCCGCTCGCCGGGCGCGGTACGCGGCCGGTCGCCGTCGGCGAGGTGCCGGGCCACCGTGGCGAGGTCGGTGCCCAGTCGCTGGGCGGCTCCGACCAGCAGGCTCAGCGCGGCGTGCGGGGTGACGTCGAACCGCTCGGCGGTGAGGCCGATGGCCAGGCCGGTGGCGTGCCGGCGGTCGAGCAGGTCGGCCACGGCCCGGGACAGCGCGAAGCGGTCGAGGGCGGCCGACGCCTGGAGGGCGAGCACCTCCACCAGCCCGAGGGCCGGTGTGCCGGGGTCGACCGGGGTGCGCAGGTAGGCGCTGAACACGGTGCAGCCGTGCGGGTGAGTGCGCAGGTGCGCGCCGGCCACGGCCCGTACGCCGCAGCGCCGGGCGCGGTCGGCGAACCGGTCCGGCCGGCCGGGGTCGAGCCGGACGACGATCTGGCCCTCGCCCTGGCGGCGGAGCCGGGGCAGCGGGCCGGCGTCCGCCCCGCTCTGGGCGCGTTCGAGGGCGAGCAGGTAGGACGGGGTCGCCGCGAAGGTCTCGACCGAGCCGTCGTCGTGCCAGGTGCTCACGGCGGCGCCCACGCAGTCCGGGACGGTGACCCTGGTCAGCTGCACCACGTCGTGCAGGCTGGGCAGGGGCGCGGCCCGTACCCGCTCGCGGGCCGCGAGGTCGCCGAGTTCGGCGAGGAGCGCCGCCCGGGCCCGGTCGGTCGCCGGGGCTCCGGCCGCCGCCCCGCCGCCGTCGGCCGGGCCCTGACGGGCCAGCAGCATGCGGGCCCGGGCGACCGCGCGGACGGCGTCGGCCTCGCCCGTGTAGATGCCGATCGTGTAGCAGACGTCGCGCAACCGCTGCCGGGCCTCCGGCGAGCTCGACGGGGACAGGGCCTCGTACTCCGCGACCAGTCGGCCGAGGGCAGCGACATCCACCATGGGCATGAGCACCTCCGTGTGTTTACGGAAAGTATGCGCCGATCACGCAGCGAAACCGCACCCCGGGTCCCCGCCCCGCACGTCGGCCCGCCCCACCGCCTCAGCCGGTGCCCTCGCGCCCACCCTCGGCACCGCCCTCGCCCCCGACCCCGGAAGCGACGGCCTCCGGCTCCCCATCACCCCACCCAGGCGCGTCCCGGTCCTCCAGTTCCTCGCGCAGCCAGGCCAGGGTGGCGCTGAGCAGCCGGGAGACGTGCATCTGGGAGACGCCGATCCGGTCCGCTATCCGGGACTGGGTGCACCCGTCCCAGAACCGCAGCTTGAGGACGGTCTGCTCGCGCTCCGGCAGGCGGGCCAGCAGCGGGCGGACGGCGGTGCGGAAGTCGGCGAGTTCGATGCCGGGGTCGCAGCCGCCGAGCCGGTCGAGCAGGGCGCTGCCGGTCTCTTCGGTGTCCTGGTCGCGCAGCGCGTCCAGGGAGTTGGGGCGGTAGACCCGGCCCGCCAGCAGCCCCTCGGTGGCCTGTTCGACGGTGAGGTGCAGGTCCTCGGCGATCTCCTCGGGCCGCGGTTGCCGGCCGAGTTCCTGCTCCAGGCGGTCGGAGTCGCGGGCGACGGACAGGTACAGCTCCTGCATGCTGCGCGGGACGCGCACCGGCCAGGAGGTGTCGCGGAAGAACCGCTTGATCTCGCCGGTGATGGTGGGGATCGCGTAGGTGACGAACTCGACGCCGCGCCGCGGGTCGTAGCCGTCGACGGCCTTGATCAGGCCGATCGTGCCGACCTGGAGGATGTCCTCCATGTCCTCGGCCCGGTGGCGGAAGCGGGCGGCGATGAAGCGCACCAGCGGCATGTTGAGCTCGATGATCGTGCCGCGGACGTAGCTGTAGGCGCGGGTCTCCCGGGCCAGCCCGGCCAGCCGCTCGAACAGCGCGTCGCTCAGCTCCCGCGCCTCGGACTTCCCCATGCGGCGGAGTTCGGCCGCCGTGGGCCGTCGCGGGAGGTCGGGCGGCAGGCCCGAGGGGGCCGCTTCCCAGCCGGCTGTTTCCAGGTGGACGGACACGTGATCGCTCCTGGGCGCCGGGGTGAGCGCCCGGCGCCACGTACGGCCCGCACCTCGTGCGGCGTGTCACGGACTTCTCCCCCGGGACCCGTGCCCGGCCACTGCGGGCGCGGCCCCGGTGGCACCGGCCCCGGCGGCACCGCCCGAGGTGCTGGAGCAGCCGGAATCGCACGGCCGCTGTACGACTGGTTCTACCCCGGGATCCGGCTCCGAACGCACGTTCCAGGAGCTTTCCTGCGCCGCCGGCGCCGGCGCCCGGCAGCGCTCAGTGATCGAGCGGACGAGGCCGGCCCGGCCACCCCGGCCACCCGGGCTGCTGGGGCCACCCCGGCCATCCGGCCGGCTCCGGCCGTCGCGGCCGGACGTACTCGACCAGCTGCATCATCCCGAGGTCCTCGTGCTGCAGCTGGTGACAGTGCAGGACGGTGCGGCCGGTGAAGTCCTCGTACTTGACCAGGAGGGTGACGGTGTCGCCCGGCTTGCCGCCGGTCAGGTCGACGGTGTCCTGCCACACCGGCGGGTCGAGCCGTTCCCCGTTGCGGTGGGTGACGAGGACGTGGTTGGTGTGCAGGTGAAAGGGGTGGTGGAAGATCGGCATGGTCTCGTCGGTGTGGATGGTCCACCGTTCGACGGTGCCGAGTTCCAGGGTGTGGTTGACGTACTCGGGGTCGAACAGGCCGTAGGCGGGGTCGCGGGTGAGGTCGCCACCGGGGTCGGCCGCGGGGGTCGGGTGGCTGCCGAGGACGCGGTAGGCGTTGGGGAACGGCTGGGCGAAGACCTTCGGGTCGACGTGGAAGACCACCCTGCGGTCGCCGCCGGGGTTGGCGATGTCCTTCTCGTCGAGGAACGGCATGCCCTGCGGCAGCGAGGTCGGCAGCTCCATGGGCGGCTGGACGGCCTCCCCCGCCACCTCGATCGTCATCAGCGGGACGGGCACGCCCTTGGCCCGCAGTTCGTACGTCCCGGCCTCGCCGCCCCGGACCAGCACGTCGGCGCGGTTGCCCACGCCCAGCGGGACCACCTCGGTGGCGACCGGCGCGGGGAAGGTCACGCCGTCCATGGCGATCTGATGCAGCGTCAACTTCCGCTCCCCGTCGGCGACCTGGAGCGAGAGGGCGGTGAACGCGGTCGCCGCGACCAGGCGCCAGCGCTGGACCTCACCAGGGCGCAGCACGAGGACGGGGTTGACCTCGCCGTTGACGGCGAAGGTGGGCGGGACGGCGGCCAGGGCGTCGCCGGAGGTGAAGTCGGGGACCCTGCCGCCCTTGACCCGGAGTTCGTTGATGCAGACGACCAGGTCGGCGGCGGCCTTGATCTGCGGCACCTCGTCGACGTCGCCCTCGATGACGATGACCCCGGCCATCCCTCCGGCGATCTGTTCGGCGGTGGCCCCGTGCGCGTGCGGGTGGTACCAGTACGTCCCGGCCGGATGGTCGGCCGGGATCTGGACGATGGTCAGGTACCGCGGCTCCGGGGCGCCGGCCGCGGCCTCGTCGGCGGTGCGCGGCGGGAACTCCCGCAGGATGTTGTCGGCACGCCCGGACGGCGAGACGTGCAGGCCGTGGGTGTGCAGGTTGAAGGTGTTCAGGCGCTGCGGCCGGTTGTGGCCGCCGTGGCGCGCCGGGCCTGACATCCCCGACATGCCAGACATCCCGGTCGAACCGGCCGGCTCGACCGGGTTCGGCGGCAGCCCGTTGACCTGGGTCAGCCACAGCACGTCCCCGGCGCGCGCCCGCAGGGTCGGCCCGGGGATGGTCCCGTTGTAGGTGCGCGTGGTGACCGTCCCGTAGCCCGGGACGGAGAGCGTCGTGAACCGTACGTCGAGCGTCTGCTCGAGCACCGCCGCCGGCCCGCCGGAGGCCGACCGGGCGCGCCGGACGACGGGCTGCGGGAAGGCGGCGGCCGCCACCGCGGGCCGGGCGAGGATCCCGCCGGAGCCGGCCGCGAGGACGGCTCCGGGGACGGCCTTGAGCACCGATCGGCGACTGATTCCGACATTTTCTCCCATAACCGGGCAATGTAAGTCGGGTCCGGTACGGCAACGGTCAGGCACACCGCGCGCCGGCCGGGGGTTGGGCCTTCCGTACCACGCTACGAACGTTCCGGGTGGGTCAGGTTGGCCCCGGTGCGGGGGTCGAAGACGTGGATGCGCGCCGTGTCCACCCGCAGGTCCAGCGGGCCGCCCTCGGCGGCCCGGGTGGCGGGGTTCAGCCGGGCGACCACCCGGTGCTCCCGCATGCCGGTGTCGGCCCGGCCCGAGTCGGCGGCGAGTTCGGCCAGCTCGGCCAGTTCGGCGAGTTCCGCCAGTCCGGCGAGGCCGCCGGGGCCCCGGGCCGCCGCCGGGCCGCCCTCCTCCGCGAAGTGGACGTAGACGTCCGAGCCGACCGACTCCCGGACCTCGACGGTCACGGTGACGGTGACCCCGCCGGCGTGCCCCTCGACCAGGGCCGCGTCCTCGAAGTCCTCGGGGCGGATGCCGACCACCAGTTCGCGCGGCGCGTCCGCGCCCTCCAGGGCGCGCCGGGTGCGGTCGTCCAGCGGCAGGTCGCCCAGCGAGGTGCGCAGGGCGCCGTGCTCCAGCGCGGCGCCGAGGAAGTTCATGCCGGGCGAGCCGATGAACCCGGCGACGAAGAGGTTCACCGGCTCGTCGTACAGCTGCTGCGGCGAGCCGACCTGCTGGACGACGCCGGAGCGCATCACCACCACCCGGTCGCCGAGCGTCATCGCCTCGACCTGGTCGTGGGTGACGTAGACGGTGGTGGTGCCCAGGCGGCGCTGGAGGGCGGCGATCTGGGTGCGCATCTGCACCCGGAGCTTGGCGTCCAGGTTGGACAGCGGCTCGTCCATCAGGAAGACCTTGGGGTCGCGGACGATCGCCCGGCCCATCGCGACCCGCTGGCGCTGCCCCCCGGAGAGGTGGGCGGGCTTGCGGTCGAGGTGCCGGGTGAGGTCGAGGACGCGGGCGGCCTCCTCGACCTTGGCGGCGATGGTCGCCTTGTCGACCTTGGCCAGGCGCAGCGCGAAGCCCATGTTGTCGCGCACGCTCATGTGCGGGTAGAGGGCGTAGCTCTGGAAGACCATCGCGATGTCGCGGTCCTTGGGCGCGCGGTCGTTGACCACCTCCCCGGCGATCCGCAGGGTGCCCTCGGTGATGTCCTCCAGCCCGGCGATCATGTTGAGCGTGGTGGACTTGCCGCAGCCGGAGGGGCCGACCAGGATCACGAACTCGCCGTCGGCGATGGTGAGGTCGACGTGGCGGACGGCGAGGGCGCCGTCGGGGTAGCGCTTGGTGATGCCGTCGAGGACGATCTCGGCCACGGTCCGCCTTCCTGGCCCGCCGGGTGGGGCGGGCTCTTCCTGGGAAACCCATCCTGGGAAAACTCGATGTCGGGCTCAGCCCTTGACGGCGCCGGCGGTGAGCCCGGCGACGATGCGGCGCTGGAACAGCAGCACGAAGACCACGATCGGGATCGTGATGATCACCGCGGCCGCCGCGATCGAGCCGGTCGGCTGCTCGAACTGGGAGCTCCCGGTGAAGAAGGCGATCGCGGCCGGGACCGTCCGGGCCGAGGTGGTGGAGGTCAGCGAGATCGCGAACAGGAAGTCGTTCCAGCAGAAGATGAAGACCAGGATGCCGGTGGTGAACACCCCCGGCGCCGCCAGCGGCGCGATGACCAGCCGGAACGCCTGCCACGGCGTGGCGCCGTCCACCTTGGCCGCCTTCTCCAGGTCCCAGGGGATCTCCCGGAAGAACGCCGAGAGCGTGTAGATCGCCAGCGGCAGCGAGAAGGTCATGTACGGGATGATCAGCCCGGGCCAGGTGTCGAACAGGCCGAGCGCCCGCTCGATGCCGAACAGCGGCGAGACCAGCGAGATCGGCGGGAACATCGCGATCAGCAGGGACACCCCGATCAGCAGCCGCTTGCCGGGGAAGCGCAGCCGGGCCACCGCGTACGCGGCCATGGTGCCGAGCGCGACGGCGACGGTGGTGGCGATCAGCGCGATGCCGATCGAGTTGACCAGGGCGCGGGTGAACTCCGAGGTCTGGAAGATGCCGCGGTAGTTGGCCAGGGTCCACCGGCGGGGCACGAAGGCGCCGTCGGAGAGGGTGCTCGGGTCCTTGAAGGACAGCGCCACGATCCACCACACCGGGAAGAGCGCGTAGAGCACGACCACCAGGTTGGCGATGCCCCAGCCGGTCAGGGCCCGGGCGGGCCGGCCGCTCATCGCTGCTCCGGTTCCGCGCCGGGCGTGGCCGCGCCGAACAGCTTGACGAAGACCAGCGCGATGAGCGCCACGCAGACGAAGATCAGCACCGAGATCGCCGAGCCGATGCCCAGGTTGAGCGCGGTGAAGAGGTTGTCGTAGCCGAGGATCGACACCGAGCCGGTGCCGTTGGAGCCGCTGGTCAGCACGTAGATGTTGTCGAAGATCCGGAAGGCGTCCAGGGTCCGGAAGAGCAGCGCGACCAGGATCGCGGGCTTCATCAGCGGCAGGATCACCAGCCGCAGCCGCTGCCCGGAGCTCGCGCCGTCCACCATCGCCGCCCGGACCGTCTCGTCCGGGACGAGGGCCAGGCCCGCGAGCAGCAGCAGCGCCATGAACGGGGTGGTCTTCCACACCTCCGCGAGGATGATCAGACCGACGGCCGGCCACTGCTCCGTCAGCGGGGCGCTGCCCTCCGGCAGCAGGGCGGCCAGGTAGCCGGTGCCCGGGGTCCACGCGTACTGCCAGGAGTAGGCCGCGACGACGGTGACGATCCCGTACGGCACCAGCACCGCGGTGCGCACCGTCCCGCGCCCGAAGACCGTACGGTGCATCACCAGGGCGAGCGCCAGGCCGAGCACCAGCTCGACGGCCACCGACACCGCGGTGATCAGCACCGTGACACCGAGCGCTTGCCACCAGAACGGCGAGGTCAGCACCGCGCCGTAGTTGGCGAGCCCGACCCAGTGCGCCTGGGCCGGGAAGCGCAGGTCGTAGCGCTGCAGGGACAGGTAGACGGCGTAGCCGATCGGGTAGGCGGTGACGGCGAGCATCACGACCACGGCGGGGGCGCACAGCAGCAGGCCCAGCCGGCTCTCCTGGCGGGCGCCGCGCGAGGGCCCGGCCGGTCCCGGCCCGGCGGCGGCCCCGGCAGCGGCCTCAGCGGGCGGTGACCCGGGAGCGGGCGGTGGCCCGGGAACGGACGGCGTCCCAGGAGCGGGCGGTGGCCCGGGAACGGGCGGTGTCACGGAATCAGCCCCTTCGAACCGAGGGCGTCCCGGATCTGCCCGCGGAGGTCGGCCACGTCCTTCTCCGGGTGGATGCCGGCGGGCGGGGAGAGGGTGTGCGAGATCGCGATGGAGACGTTCTGGTAGGCCGGGGTCTGCGGCCGCACGCTGGCGGAGTCGAGGGCGGCCAGCACGTCGGCGGCGAACGGGTAGCTGGCGGTCAGCTCGGCCGTCTCGTACAGGCTCCGCAGCGAGGGCGGGAGGCCGCCCTTCAGCGCGTTGGTGAGCTGGTTGTCCCGGTCGCGCAGGCAGAGCGCGGCCTTGGCGGCGAGGTCGGGGTGCCGACTGTAGGCGCCCACCGCGAGGTCGATCCCGCCGATGGTGACGCTGGCGGGGCGGTCGGCGCTCACCGCGGGGTACGGCGCCCAGCGGAAGTGCGGGAACAGCTCCGGCCGGTTGGCCTTCATCGAGGGGTAGACGAAGGGGTAGTTGAGTTCGAAGGCGGCCGTGCCGGACTCCATCGCGAGCCGGTTCTGGTCCTCCATCTGGTTCGACAGCGAGGGGTCGGCGGCCACCGAGGCCGCCAGGTCGCGCATCACCCCGGCGGCCGTGACGGCGGGCGCCCCGAGCGCGGGCCCCTGGGCGTCGGGGGTGAGGATCGACCCGCCCGCGCTGGTGACCAGCGTGTTGAACCAGACCGTCAGCCCCTCGTACTGGGCACCCTGGATCTCCACGAGGTGCGGCTTGCCCTCGCGGTCCAGCTCCCGGGCCTGGGAGAGCATCTCCGCCCAGGTGGCGGGCGGGGTCGGCACCAGGTCGTCGCGGTACCAGAGCAGCTGGGTGTTGGAGTTGTACGGCACGGCGTACAGCCGGTCCCGCCAGGTCGCGGTCCGCACCGCCGCGTCGAGGGTGTCGGCGGTGGCCCGCTCGCGCATCGCCCCGGTCCACTCGCGGATCCAGCCGGCCTCGGCGAACTCGGCGGGCCAGGTGACGTCCAGGCCGAGGACGTCCACGCCGGTGTCGTGCGCCGCCATCCGGCGCACCAGCTGCTGGCGCTGGCCGTCGGCGCCGCGCGGCAGCTTGTTGTAGCGGATCGTGTAGCGGCCGCCGGACTGCTGCCCGCAGCGGTCGGCGGCCTGCTGGAGGGCGCCCGAGTCGTCCGGGAAGTTGTACCAGTTCAGGGTGACCGGGCCGCCGCTTCCACCGTCCCCGCAGCCCACCAGGGCGGCGGCGAGCACGGCCAGTCCGGCGGCGGCGCCCGCCCACCGCGAGCGGAACGTGGGGACCCTCGGCATCGTTCTCCCGGGCTGAAAGGACCGGCTGGGGCGGAGCGCTCGGAACGGCGCGACCGGCACACGGCGGTTCGGCCGACCCTAGCCCGGCGCCCCCGCCCGGCCCGGGCGTGCCGCGCCGCCGCCCGGCCGACCAGCCGGACGGCGGAACCGGGCCCGTCCCGTCACCCACCGCGACCGGCGACGGCTCCGGGAGGCGCCGGTCCGGGCCGGCGCGGATACTGGCCGCACCGAGACCTCCGGGGGCTGGGGCCGCACCGGAACCGAGGAGCACGCCGTGACCGGACCCGTCGTCGTCGGATTCGACGGCTCACCCGAGAGCCTGGCCGCCGCCGCCTGGGCCGCCCACGAGGCGCAGCGCCGCGGCCTGCGCCTGGACGTCCTCCAGGCCTGGCCCCGGCCGAAGCAGATCGCCCCCGGGAGCAGGCCCGGCGACCACTCCGCACTGGCACGACTCGCCGAGCGCGAGCGCGAGTTGCGCACCCTCGCGCCGGAGGTCGAGGTCACCGCCGACTCCGTGGCCGGCGATCCCGTCGAGGCGCTGGAGGCCGCCGCGCACGGGGCCGCCCTGCTGGTGCTCGGCTCGCGCGGGCTGGGCACCCTGCGCGGCTTCCTGGTCGGCTCGGTGAGCCAGGAGGTGCTGCGCCGGGCGGACTGCCCGGTGGTGCTGATCCGGGCCGGCGGGGACGAACCGGACGGCGCGGTGACGGTCGGCCTCGACCTGGCGCACCCGGCGGACGAGGTGCTGGCCTTCGCCTTCGAGGCCGCCGCGCTCCGTTCGGCGCCGCTGCGCGTGGTGCACGTCTGGTCCCCGCCGGCCGGCAGCGAGTACATGTCCTACGGGGCGATCGGCGGGCTGGAGGGCGAGGTCTCGGCCGTCGAGCACGACGGCCTCGCCCGGGCCCTGGAGCCCTGGCAGGCCCGGCACCCCGAGGTGACGGTGAGCACCGACCTGATCCGCGGCAAGGCCGCCGTCGAGCTGGTGGACGCCGCCGCGACGGCCCGGCTGCTGGTCGTCGGCCGCCGCATCCGGCGGATGCCGCTGCGCCACCACCACCTCGGCCCGGTGGCGCACGCCGCGATCCACCACGTGCACTGCCCGGTCGCCGTCGTCCCGTACGGCTGACCGCGCTCCTCCCGTACGGCTGACGGCAGCCGGGTACGGCCGACCGGGTGGCCGGGCGCGCTACAGTCCGGTCCATGAGTGAGTCCACCGCCCCGCCGTTCGGGAACTTCGCCACCGCCGTACCGGCCCTGGAGCTCGGCGCGGAGCTCGCCGCGCCCGTCGCCGACGCGCTGAAGAACTGGGACGCGCCCGGAGCGGCCGCCTCGGTGCTCTACGTGGACAGCGACCCGGAGCAGGCGGACACCGCCGTGTTCTGCGCGGCCTACGACGTGCCGCCGGAGCTCTCCGCGAACTGCGTGGTGGTCGCCGCCAAGCGCGCCGGGGAGGTGACCCTGGCCGGATGCCTGGCCCTGGCCACCACCCGGGTGGACGTCAACAAGGCGGTGCGCACCCACCTGGGGGCGCGCAAGGCGTCCTTCGCGCCGATGGACACCGCGGTCGAGCTGACCGGCATGGAGTACGGCGGCATCACCCCCGTCGGCCTGCCCGGCGGCTGGCCGCTGCTGATCGACGAGGCGGTGGCCGCGGCCCCGTACGTCCTGGTCGGCAGCGGTCGGCGCCGGGGCAAGCTCATCCTGCCCGGCTGGGCCCTGGCGGAGCTGCCGGGCGCCCTGGTGCTGCCGGGCCTGGCCGGCTGACCGGCTGACCGGCCCGCCGACGTCAGCGCACCCGGGGGGCGAGGCCGACCGGGCAGACCACCGGGGTGCCGTGCACCGGGTCGGTGAGGATCACGCTCTCCACCCCGTACAGCTCGCGCACCAGCTCCGGGGTGACGATGTCGCGCGGCGCGCCCTGGGCGGCCACCCGGCCGTCGCGCATGGCCACCATGTGGTCGGCGTAGCGGCAGGCGGTGGTCAGGTCGTGCAGGACGAGGACGACGGTGCGGCCGCGCTCGGCCGTCAGGCCGCGCACCATCTCCAGCACCTCCAGCGCGTGGCCCATGTCCAGCGCCGAGGTCGGCTCGTCCAGCATCAGGATGTCGGTGTCCTGGGCGACGGCCATGGCGATCCAGGCGCGCTGGCGCTGGCCGCCGGAGAGGGTGTCCAGCGGGCGGTCGGCCAGCTCGTGCAGGTCGGCGGCGGCGAGCGCGTGCTCGACCGCTTCGGCGTCGGCGGCGGACCACTGCCGCAGCAGGCCCTGGTGCGGCTGGCGGCCGTAGCGGACCAGGTCGCGGACGGTCAGCCCGTCCGGGGCGGTGGCGGACTGCGGCAGCAGGCCGATGATCCGGGCGATGGCGCGGGTGGACAGCGAGGTCAGCGGCTTGCCGTCGAGCAGCACGGCGCCGGAGCGCGGGGCGATAGTCCGGGCGAGGCCGCCGAGCAGGGTGGACTTGCCGCAGCCGTTCGGGCCGACGATGACGGTGACCTGGCGCTGCGGCAGTTCGAGGTCGAGCTCGCGCACCACGATGGTGCGGTCGTGGCCGAGGCTGAGCGCGCTGGTCGCCAGCCGGGGCGCTCCGACCGTGGCCGTCACGGTCCCGGGGGATTCAGCGGTCGCGGGGCGGGCGGTCATGCGGTCCTCCGGGGACGGGTGGTGAGCAGCAGCCAGAGCAGGTACGGGCCGCCCACGACGGCGGTGACCAGGCCGGCCGGCACCTCCAGCGGCGACAGGAGGGTGCGGCCGATCAGGTCGGCGAGCAGGGTGAAGGCGGCTCCGGCGACGGCCGAGGTGAGCACCGGCACGCAGCGCGGTCCGGCGATCCGGCGGGCGGCCTCGGGCGCGGCGAGCGCGATCATGCCGAGCGGTCCGGCGACGGCCACCGCCAGGCCCGCGCAGACCACGGAGACCAGCAGGACGCCGACCCGCAGGCCGCGCACCCGGACGCCCAGCCCGGTGGCGACGGCGTCGGAGAAGCGCAGCAGCGACAGCCGGCGGCCGAGCAGCACGGCGGCGGGCAGGCAGGCCAGCAGGCCGAGTTCGAGGTAGCCGACGGCGTCGGCGTCCCGGCTGTTGAGGGTGCCGACCGTCCAGGCGTAGGCGGCGTTGGCGGAGTCGATGGCGGCGCGGGAGAGCATCAGGTTGGTCACCGCGCCGAAGACCGCGCCGATGCCGAGGCCGACGACCAGGAAGCGGTAGCCGTTGCGGCCGGCCCCGCCGCCGAGGGCGAAGGCGAGCGAGGCGGCGGTGGCGGCGCCCGCCAGGGCGGCGGCGGAGGGCAGCAGCTGGGTGGCGACGCCGGTGACGGAGGCGACCGCGAAGGCGGTGGCGCCCTCGTTGAAGCCGACGGTGTCCGGGGTGGCCAGCCGGTTCTGGGCGAGGGTCTGCATCAGGCAGCCGGCGACGCCGAGGGCGGCGCCGACGGCCAGTGCGGCCTCGACGCGGGGCAGCCGCAGCTTCTCCACCAGCAGCACGTCGCGCGCGGTGCCGTCGCCGAAGGCCGCGCGCAGGGCGGTCACCGGGTCGAGGTTCGTCTCGCCGACGGCCAGGCAGACGGCGGTCACCGCGACCACGGCGAGCAGCAGGACGGTGCAGCCGAGCAGCGGCCGGACCGGGACGAGCACCGAGCGGCCGCCCAGGGCGAGCAGCCGGGTGCCGGGCGGCACGGGCCGCGCCGGCCGCCGGGTCGCGGCCGAGGGGGCGTCGGGTTCCACGGCGTTCTCTGCGTCGTTCTCTGCGGCGGTCTTCACGGGGGCCTTCACAGCGCGGGCATTCGGTGCGAGCGGACGACGGCGACCAGCACGGGGGCGCCGCACAGGGCGGTCATCACGCCGAGCGGCATCTCGTACGGGCGGGCGACCAGCCGGGAGGCCACGTCGGCGAGCAGCACGACGGCCGGCCCGAGCAGGGCGGAGACGACGAGCAGCCGGCGCAGGTCCGGGCCGACCAGGGCCCGGGCGGCGAAGGGCACCACCAGGCCGACGAAGGAGACCGGTCCGGCGATCGCGGTGGCGGCGCCGACCAGCAGGGCGACGGCGGTCACCGCGAGGGCGCGGGCCCGGCGGGGCTTGTGGCCGAGGCCGGTGGCGACGTCGTCGCCGAGGCTGAGCGCGGTCAGCGCCGGGCCGGAGAGCAGCGCCAGCACCAGGCCGAGCAGTAGGACCGGCAGTACCGCGAGCAGTTGGTCGGTGCCGCGGCCGGCGACCGAGCCGATGGTCCAGAACCGGATCTCGTCGGCGGCCCGGGCGTCGGAGAGCAGCAGCACGGAGGAGCCGGCGTTCATCAGCCCGCTCAGCGCCGCGCCGGCGAGCACCAGCCGGACGGGGTCGTCGCCGGTGCCGCGCAGCCGGGCCGCGCCGAGTGCCAGCAGGCAGCCGGCGCCGGCGCCCAGTACGGCGACGTACGGGCCGACGCTGGCGGCGCTGGCGCCGAGCACGATCGCGATCACGACGGCGAAGGAGGCGCCGGTGCTGACCCCGAGCAGGCCGGGCTCGGCCAGCGGGTTGCGGGCGGCTGCCTGGAGGACGGTGCCGGCCACGCCGAGCGCGAGTCCCACCGCGAGGGCCACCGCGGTGCGCGGGGCGCGCAGGTGGAACACGGTGAACCGGGAGTCGGAGTCGCCGTCACCGAGCAGGGTGGAGAGCGCCCGTGACGGTCCCACGTCGCCCGCGCCGAGCAGCAGGCTCGCCAGTACGGCGAGCAGCAGTATCGCGCCGGCGGGCAGCAGTCCGCGCAGCAGGAGTGATCGGAATGTCACACCGGGCCTCCCCGTCAGGGCCTTACGTATGGTTAGGCTAACCTCAGAAAAACGGTTCGCCCGTAAACTACCATTTCTCGGAGAACACCCATGCTTGGCACCCGCTTTACCAAGACCCTGCTCGGCGCGGCCGTGGTCGGCGCCCTCTCCCTGGGCCTGACCGCGTGCGGCTCCTCGGGGTCCGGCGGGTCCGCGGGTGACTCCGGCTCCTCGTCCACCGCCGCCGCGAAGGGCGGCAAGCGCAGCATCGACACCGCCTTCGGCGCCGTGGAGGTCCCGGCCGAGGCCAAGCGGGTCATCGCCCTCGGCGACACCTCGCTGGACACCGCCCTCGCGCTCGGCGTCACCCCGGTGGGCACCAGCTCCAGCCGCGGCGGCACCACCGCCCCCGCCTACCTGAAGGCCGACGGCATCCCGCTGGTCGCCACGGTCAAGGAGCCCAACCTCGAGGCGATCCTGAAGGCCACCCCGGACCTCATCCTGGCCTCCTCCGGCATCGAGAAGTCCCAGTACGACAAGCTCTCGGCGGTCGCCCCGACCATCGTCCCCAAGGCCGGCGACTGGCGCGAGGTGCTCGCCGTGTACGGCGACGCGCTCGGCCACAAGGCCGACCTGGCCGCCAAGCTGGACGCCCTGGACAAGCGCGCCGCCAAGGCCGGCGAGGGCAAGAGCGGCAGCGCCGTGGTGATGCGCTGGATGCCCAACGGGCCGATCGTGATGAACACCACCAACATGCCCGGCGACCTGCTGAAGAAGGCCGGCGCCGGCACCATGCCGATCGCCGACGGCCTGGGCGCCCAGCCCCACTCGGACCCGCTGTCCCTGGAGAACCTCAACAAGGCCGACGCCGACCGGGTGTTCGTCGCCACCCTGAACGCCGAGGGCGAGAAGGCCCTGGAGACCGCCCGCAAGCAGGAGGCCTTCACCCGCCTCAAGGCCGTCGGCACCAACCAGCTCATGGGCGTCGACGGCCAGGTGTGGAGCAGCAGCTCCGGCCCGATCGCGGCGGAGAAGGTCGTCGAGGACATCGAGAAGGCCTTCGGCGCGAAGTAACCGCGCCCGTCGGGGAATTCCCCCCCCCCCGGAGTTCTGAAGGGCCGTCACCGGAGCGGGTCCGGTGACGGCCCTTCCGCCGCGGGCGCGGAGCCCCGAACGGGTCGGCAGAGGCGGCTCAGCCCAGGAGCCTCGCCACCACCCGGTCGAGCACGCGGATGTCCTCCGGCGGCAGCGCGAGCAGCGCGTCGGGCGGGGTGCTGAGGATCCCGGTGGCGATCGCGGCCTTCGCCTCGCCCTCCTCGGTGAGGTGGACCAGCTTGGAGCGCCGGTCGACCGGGTTGGTGATGCGCTCGGCGAGGCCGCGCCGCACCAGGTCGTCCACGATGACGCTGGTGTACGGCGGGTCCGCGCCCAGCCGCTCGGCCAGCTCCCGCAGGGTGATCGGGCCGGCGACGAGCCGGCGCAGCGCCCTGACCCGGCTGAAGCTCATGCCGAGGGCTTCGGCGACGCTCTTGCGGCGGTCGTAGCGCTCCAGCACGAGGGCGTTCATCCCCTGCCAGACCCGGGCCGCCGCTCCGGCCTCGCTCCCGCTCCCCTCCGGGTGCCCGCCGCTGTCCAGGCGCTCCATCAGGCGTCCACCATCCCCTTCGTCCGCTCGGCTTCCTCGGCCGCCTCCTCGGCGGCGAGCCGCTGCGCCGCGCGTTCGGCCGTCGCCCGGGCCCAGCGGCCGGAAGTGAGCGTACCGGCGCTGCGATCAATCTCGCTCGCATCGACGCCCACCTCACCGAAACACCACGAGCCCGCACCCGCACCAGCCACTTCGCAGTACTCGGCCC
>NZ_JBHVEU010000016.1:0-43903 GCF_042802075.1 Kitasatospora sp. NPDC057518 | reverse complement strand
GTATAAGAGACAGCCCTTTCGAGGGTCGGCCCGTCGGAGTTCCCCCCTGACACTTTTGTGTCCATTGGGTTCCGCATTGCGATCCTTTTCCACCCCTCCCGTCGACGGGGAGGGGTGAGCATTTCCGGCCAGAACGGCAACACACCAGATCGAAGGCCCACGGGGTGTACCGCTCGGGAACCTCTCTTCGATACTCTGGCTTCGGCCGTGTGGCACATGCCCCGGGCCCGGCGGGTCCGGGCCGCGCCGACACCGCGACCGCCCGCCCCCCGGAGGGGCCGCGGTCCGTTCCCACCCTCGCACCGACGACGCGCTCCGCGCCGCCCGATTTACCCCAGGAGAGTCCACCGTATGGCCGGTCCCGCGTTCCGTGCCGCCGCCGTCCGGGTCAGGGTTCCCGCGACCAGCGCCAACCTCGGCCCGGGCTTCGACGCCTTCGGGCTCGCGCTGGGTCTGTACGACGACGTGGTCGTCCGGGTCGCCGACTCCGGCCTCTCCGTCGACATCGCCGGTGAGGGCGCCGAGACGCTGCCGCGCGACGAGCGCCACCTGCTGGTCCGCTCGATGCGCGCCGCCTTCGACCGGCTCGGCGGCCAGCCCCGCGGCCTCGAAGTGGTCTGCGCCAACCGGATACCGCACGGCCGCGGCCTCGGCTCCTCCTCGGCCGCCATCTGCGCCGGCATCGTGGCCGCCCGCGCGGTGACCATCGGCGGCCGGTCCGCGCTGGACGACGACGCGCTGCTGGCCCTCGCCTCCGAGCTGGAGGGCCACCCCGACAACGTCGCGGCCTGCCTGCGCGGCAACTTCACCATCGCCTGGACCGACGAGGAGTCGGCCAAGGCGGTCGTGCTGGAGCCGTCCGAGCAGGTCGTCCCGGTGGTGTTCGTGCCGGCCGGCGAGGTGCTCACCGAGACCGCGCGCGGACTGCTGCCGAAGACCGTCCCGCTGGCCGACGCGGCCGTCAACGCGGGCCGTTCCGCACTGCTGGTGGAGGCGCTGACCAGGCGCCCCGAACTGCTCCTCGCCGCCACCGAGGACCGGCTGCACCAGGACTACCGCGCCTCCGCCATGCCGGACAGCGCCGCGCTGGTCGGCGCCCTGCGCGCCGAGGGCTTCCCCGCGGTCGTCTCCGGCGCCGGTCCGACCGTCCTGGCCCTCACCGACGAGGCGGGCGCCGACAAGGTGCTCTCCTTCGCCGGACACCACGGCCACGGCGGCGACCCGGCGTTCGCCGCGCACCGGCTGGACGTCGACCGCACCGGGGCCGTCGTGCTCCCGCTGGACGTCTGAGCAGCCCGAACGGGCCGCTCGGGACCCGGCACCGGCACCCTGCCGAGCCGGGTCCGACGGACACGATTGGCAAGCGCAAGGCTGGGGAATGTCTGAGGGGGTCGGTAGTGTTAACCTCATTGCTGCACCAGGTGCCCTCCGGGGCTAGGTGCGCCGCGTCCCGATCCCAGCGCTCCACGGCAGTGGAGTCCCGGCGATGCACGGGGCGACGATTCTCCGGGAGCCCACCGCAGCGCGTACGCAGCCTGCCTGCGCGACATGCGGCCGCATCCCGAAGCCGTGACGGCACCTGACTCCCACCCGCAGCCTCCCACCTGAGGCCAGGACGGGCGGAGCACGGGCCACCGTCACGCGACGGGGGCCCGGGATTCGCAGGAAGCGTGGGGGTTACGCCCTCAGGGGAGGTCGACACACGACCGGCCCACGCGCCACTCAGCACCACCGTGCTTCACGCACCGCACCTCGCACGTAACCCTCTCTCGACAGGCTCCCGCCATTCGAGGGATCACCGCCTCGGACCGACGCAGTCGAGCGTTGGTCAGGACAGCACAACCGGTCGCCGAGCCAGACAGGCCGACGTCCGCTCCAGGGAAGGACCCTTAGTGAGCGACTCCACCGATCTGATGGGCGCGCGCCCGGACGCAGAGGCGTCGGACGCAGCCGCCGCCCCCGCTGCTCCGGCGCGGCGCCGCCGCAGTGCCGCCGCGGGCCTGGACGGCATGGTCCTGGCCGAGCTCCAGAAGCTCGCCGCGGACCTTGGCATCACCGGTACCGGACGCATGCGCAAGAGCCAGCTGATCGAGACCATCAAGGAGAAGAGCGGCGGGGACCCGCTGCTCGCCGCCGGCGGCACCGCCCCGGCCGCCAAGCGCACCGCCGCCAAGGCGGACGCCGAGGCCCCGGCCGAGAAGCCGGCCCGCCGCACCAAGGCCGCCGCCGCCAAGGCCGAGGCCCCGGCCGCCGCCGAGCCGCAGGCCCAGATCGAGATCCCGGTCCAGGCCGCCGCGGAGACCGCCGCGCCCGCCCGTACCGAGCGCACCCGCCGCCGGGCCACCTCGGCCGCCGGCGCGCCCGTCGCCCCGGTCGCCGAGGCCGCCGCCGAGCCCGCCACCGTCGCGGTCGCCGAGCCGAAGCAGGCCGAGGCCCGCCCGGCCGAGACCCGCGGCTTCGAGGGCCGCGAGGACGGCCGCGAGTCGCGTCGTGACCGCCGTGAGCGCCGTGACCGCCGCGAGGGCACCGAGCGCACCGAGCGCACCGACCGCCAGGAGGGCGGCGAGGCCCAGGACGGCGACAGCCGCGAGTCGCGCCGCGACCGCCGCAACCGCCGCGAGCGCGCCGACCGCCAGCCCCAGCAGGGCGGCGGCCAGCAGCAGGGCGGCCAGGCCGAGCAGCAGGGCCGTCAGGGCCAGCAGACCCAGCAGCCGCAGGCCCAGCAGCAGGGCGGCTACGAGGACGACGAGTTCGGCGAGGGCCGCCGCGGCCGGCGCGGGCGCTACCGCGACCGCCGCGGCCGTCGTGGCCGTGACGGCTTCGAGGCCGCCGGCGTGGCCGAGCCGCAGGTCGGCGAGGACGACGTCCTGATCCCGGTCGCGGGCATCCTCGACATCCTCGACAACTACGCGTTCGTGCGCACCTCCGGCTACCTGCCGGGCCAGAACGACGTCTACGTCTCGCTCGCCCAGGTCCGCAAGAACGGCCTGCGCAAGGGTGACGCCATCACCGGTGCGGTGCGCCAGCCGCGCGAGGGCGAGCGCCGCGAGAAGTTCAACGCCATGGTGCGCCTGGACTCCGTCAACGGCATGGACCCGGAGAGCGGCCGCGGCCGCCCCGAGTTCAACAAGCTCACCCCGCTCTACCCGCAGGAGCGGCTGCGCCTGGAGACCGACCCGGGCGTGCTGACCACCCGGATCATCGACCTGGTGTCGCCGATCGGCAAGGGCCAGCGCGGTCTGATCGTCGCGCCGCCGAAGACCGGCAAGACCATGGTGCTCCAGGCGGTCGCCAACGCGATCACCCACAACAACCCCGAGTGCCACCTGATGGTCGTCCTGGTCGACGAGCGTCCGGAAGAGGTCACCGACATGCAGCGGTCGGTGAAGGGCGAGGTCATCTCCTCGACCTTCGACCGCCCGGCCGAGGACCACACCACCGTCGCCGAGCTGGCCATCGAGCGGGCCAAGCGCCTGGTGGAGCTGGGCCACGACGTGGTCATCCTGCTGGACTCGATCACCCGCCTCGGCCGCGCCTACAACCTGGCGGCGCCGGCCTCCGGCCGCATCCTGTCCGGTGGTGTCGACTCGACCGCGCTGTACCCGCCGAAGAAGTTCTTCGGTGCCGCGCGCAACATCGAGAACGGCGGCTCGCTGACCATCCTGGCCACCGCGCTGGTCGAGACCGGCTCGCGCATGGACGAGGTGATCTTCGAGGAGTTCAAGGGCACCGGCAACATGGAGCTCAAGCTCGACCGGAAGCTCTCGGACAAGCGCATCTTCCCGGCCGTCGACGTGGACGCCTCCAGCACCCGCAAGGAGGAGATCCTGCTCGGCAGCGAGGAGTTGGCCATCGTCTGGAAGCTCCGCCGGGTGCTGCACGCGCTCGACTCGCAGCAGGCGATCGAGCTGCTCCTGGACAAGATGAAGCAGACCAAGAGCAACGCCGAGTTCCTGATGCAGATCGCCAAGACCACCCCCGGCTCCGGCGACTGACCGTAGCCGGACGGCTGTCGAAGCACGGAACCCCGGATCGCGCGAGCGGTCCGGGGTTCCGTGCGTCCTGGCCGCTTTGTTCCAGAGTCGGGACACCTTGGGGGCGTTTGGATCATGTTGTCCGATTTACTCTGGACCGTATGGCCGAGCACAAGAGGGTCCTGAGTCGCCGCCGCAGAATCCTGCGGACGGCCGCCTGCGCGTTCGCCGCGCTCGTCGTCCTCGGCGCCGGCGCGGGCCTCTTCGCCTACTTCAGGCTCAACGGGAACATCACCAGCGTCGACATCGACGCCCGGCTCGGCGACGCCCGGCCGCCGGCCGCCACCGACGGCTCCTTCAACATCCTGGTGCTCGGCTCCGATTCGCGGGCCGGCGACAACGGTTCGGTCGCCGGCGGGGACACCGGCGGCACCGCCCGCTCGGACACCGCGATGGTGGTGCACGTCAACCAGGCCCACTCCGGCGCCCAGATCGTCTCGATCCCGCGCGACACCCTGGTCGCCCGCCCCGACTGCGTCGACGCGAACGGCAAGCCGGTGCCCGGCGCCAAGCGCGCGATGTACAACAGCGCCTTCGAGAGCGGCGGCGCGGCCTGCGCGGTCAAGACCACCGAGCAGCTCACCGGGCTGCGGATGGACCACTACCTGCAGGTCGACTTCGCCGGCTTCGCCCGGGTCGTGGACGCGATAGGCGGGGCCACCGTGACCACCACGGTGGCCATCCACGACAAGGACAGCGGGCTCGACCTGCCGCCCGGCGAGCACCACCTGGACGGACAGCAGGCGCTGGCCTTCGTGCGCACCCGGCACGGCGTCGGCGACGGCAGCGACCTCGGCCGGATCGAGCTCCAGAAGCAGATGGTGAAGTCGCTGCTGCAGCAGGTCGGGGGGAGCGGGATGCTCACCAACCCGGTCAAGCTGTGGTCGGTCGGCGACACGGTGACCAGGAGCATCACCACCGACTCCGCGCTCGGCTCGGTGAACTCGCTGGTGGGGCTCGCCCAGGAGCTCAAGGGGATAGGCCCGGACCAGCTGAGCATGGTCACCCTGCCGGTGGAGACGGCCCCCAGTGACCCGAACCGGGTGGTCCCGCTGCAGCCGCAGGCGGGGCAGGTCTGGGCGGCGCTCAAGGCCGACCAGCCGTTCCCCTTCGCGATCGTCTCCGAACAGCCGGAGAACCCCGCCCAGGCGGCCCCCACGGCCCCCGCGCCGGCCGCGGGGAAGCCGTCCGCGAAGGCCACCGCCACCCGCTGAGGGGGGTCCGGAATATCCCGGAACGCGACCCGGTTTGGGAAGATGCGGCCGGTCCTGGCAGACTGGTCCGTCGGTCCCGGTTCACGTGCGGCGCCCCAGCCGCCGACCCGGTACCCTCCCGAAACCTAGGAGAACCCCTTGAAGCCCAACGTTCACCCCGAGTACGTGGTCACGCGCGTGACCTGCACCTGCGGCGCCGAGTTCACCACCCGCTCGACCGAGACCAGTGGCGAGATCCGCGCCGAGGTCTGCTCGCAGTGCCACCCGTTCTACACCGGCAAGCAGAAGATCCTCGACACCGGTGGCCGCGTGGCCCGCTTCGAGGCCCGCTTCGGCAAGCAGCACAGCGCGAAGGCCTAGCGCTCCCTCGGCGCCGGTTCCCGGTGCCCCCGTACTCGTTGTCGGGGGCGCTGGGGGCCGGCGCCGTTCGCGTCCCCCCGCGAATTCCCCACCCCCCACACGTTTCCGAGTCACCGGGAAGAAGGCCACCCCATGTTCGAGGCAGTCGAAGAGCTCCTCGTCGAGCACGCCGACCTCGAGACGAGGCTGGCCGACCCGTCCGTCCACGCCGACCAGGCCAACGCCCGCAAGCTGGCCAAGCGGTACGCCGAGCTGACCCCGATCACCCGGGTCTACCGGCAGTGGCGGCAGGCCGGCGAGGACATCGAGGCCGCGCGCGAACTCGCCGCGGAGGACCCGGAGTTCATCGCCGAGGCGAAGGCCTCCGAGGCCCGCAGGGACGAGCTCACCGAGGAGCTGCGGCTGCTGCTGGTGCCGCGCGACCCGAGTGACGACAAGGACGTCATCCTGGAGATCAAGGCGGGCGAGGGCGGCGAGGAGTCCGCGCTGTTCGCCGGCGACCTGCTCCGGATGTACCTGCGCTACGCGGAGCGGATCGGCTGGAAGACCGAGATCATCGACTCCAACGAGTCCGACCTCGGCGGCTACAAGGACGTCTCGGTGGCCGTGAAGACCAAGGGCAACGCCGAGCCCGGCCAGGGCGTCTGGGCCCGGCTGAAGTACGAGGGCGGCGTGCACCGCGTGCAGCGCGTCCCCGCCACCGAGTCCCAGGGCCGCATCCACACCTCCGCGGCGGGCGTGCTGGTCACCCCCGAGGCGGAGGAGGTCGAGGTCGAGATCGTCGCCAACGACCTGCGGATCGACGTCTACCGCTCCTCCGGCCCCGGCGGCCAGTCGGTCAACACCACCGACTCCGCGGTCCGGATCACCCACCTGCCGACCGGTATCGTGGCGTCCTGCCAGAACGAGAAGAGCCAGCTCCAGAACAAGGAGCAGGCGATGCGCATCCTGCGTTCGCGGCTGCTGGCCGCCGCGCAGGAGGAGGCCGAGCGGGAGGCCTCGGACGCGCGCCGCAGCCAGGTCCGTACGGTCGACCGCTCGGAGCGGATCCGCACGTACAACTACCCCGAGAACCGCATCTCGGACCACCGCACCGGATTCAAGGCGTACAACCTGGACCAGGTCCTGGACGGCGAACTGAACGCGGTGATCCAGTCCTGCGTCGACAAGGACGCGGAGGCCAAGCTCGCCGCCGCGGCCCAAGAGAACTGAGACCGGCGCGCCCCAGCCCGCGCTTCGCCCGAAGCCGGAGCGCAGAAACAAGAGGTCGTACGGATGAACCTGCTGCTCGCCGAGGTGGCCCAGGCCACCCAGCGGTTGGCCGCGGCCGGCGTGCCGTCGCCGCGCTTCGACGCGGAGGAGCTCGCCGCCTACGTCCACCGCGTCAAGCGCAGCCAGCTGCACACGGTGAAGGACGCCGACTTCGACGCCCGCTACTGGGAGGCGGTCTCCCGCCGCGAGGCGCGCGAGCCGCTCCAGCACATCACCGGGCGGGCGTTCTTCCGCTACCTCGAACTGGAGGTCGGCCCCGGGGTGTTCGTGCCCCGGCCGGAGACCGAGACGGTCGTCGAGTGGGCGATAGACGCGGTGCGCGACATGGACGTGGCCGAGCCGCTGGTGGTGGACCTGTGCTCCGGCTCCGGCGCGATCGCCCTCGCCCTGGCCCAGGAACTGCCGCGCTCCACCGTGCACGCCTTCGAACTGGACGAGGGGGCGCTGGAGTACACCCGGCGCAACATCGAGGCCAGCCCGGACCGCGCCCGGGTCACCCTGCACGCCGGTGACGCCACCAAGGCCTTCGAGGACGACCGCTCCTGGGACGGCCGCTTCGACCTGGTCATCTCCAACCCGCCGTACATCCCGCTCACCGAGTGGGAGTACGTCGCGCCGGAGGCCCGCGACCACGACCCGCAGATGTCCCTGTTCTCCGGCGAGGACGGCCTGGACACCATCCGCGGCATCGAGCGGGTCGCGGCCCGACTGCTGCGCCCGGGCGGCGCGGTGGTGATCGAGCACGCCGACCAGCAGGGCGGCCAGGTGCCGTGGATCTTCAACGAGGAACACGGCTGGACGGACACCGCCGACCACCGCGACCTGAACAACCGGCCCCGCTTCACGACCGCCCGGAGGGTCGGGTCGTGAACAGTCGGGCACAGGACGACCGCCCGGAGGGTCGGGTCGTGACCAGTCGGGCACAGGACGACGGCCCGGAGGGTCGGGTCGTGACCACCGAGCACCGTACGACGGCGCGCAAGGCTGCGCTGTAACGCCATGAGCCACTCCGGAAGGGGACCGCACCGATGAGCCGCCGTTACGACTGTGCCGATGCCGGGGACCGCGCCACCGGTCTGCGCGAGGCCGCCTCGGCCATCCGCCGCGGCGAACTCGTCGTGCTGCCCACCGACACCCTGTACGGGGTCGGTGCGGACGCCTTCTCCCCGGAGGCGGTCGGCGAGCTGATGGCCGCCCGCGGCCGCGGCCGCAACACGCCCTCGCCGGTGCTGGTCGGCTCGCCGACCACCCTGCACGGCCTGGTCACCGACTTCTCCGAGCAGGCCTGGGAGCTGGTCGACGCCTTCTGGCCGGGCGGGCTCACCCTGGTCGCCCGGCACCAGCCCTCACTGCGCTGGGACCTCGGCGACACCCGCGGCACCGTCGCGGTCCGGATGCCGCTGCACCCGGTCGCCATCGAGCTGCTGAACAGCACCGGCCCGCTGGCCGTCTCCAGTGCCAACCGGATCGGCGGGGTCTCCCCGCTGACCTGTGACGAGGCACAGGCCCAGCTCGGCGACGCGGTCTCGGTCTACCTGGACGGCGGGGCGGCCGAGGACTCCGCCACCTCGTCGATCGTGGACGTCACCGGCAAGGTCCCGGTCCTGCTGCGGGCCGGTGCGATCAGCGTCGAGCAGCTGAGGGAGGTCGTCCCCGACCTGGAGGCCGGCAGTTGACGCCCACCGCCTCGCTGCACGCCGGGCCGGGCATAGCGCCGTACCTGAGCGTGGGCCCCAGGCCGCTGGACCACTTCCGGATCCTGTTCGTCTGCACGGGGAACATCTGCCGCTCGCCGATCGCCGAGCGGCTGACCCGGCGTGAGCTGGACACCCGGCTGAGCCCCCGGGTGGCCGGCCGGATCCTGGTGGAGAGCGCCGGCACCTGGGGCCACGAGGGCGCGCCGATGGAGGACCACGCCGCGACCGTGCTCGACGAGTACGGCGCCGACAGCGGCGGCTTCACCGGCCGAGAGCTGCTGGACGAGCACGTGGTCGAGGCCGACCTGGTGCTCACGGCGACGCTGGACCACCGCGCCCAGGTGATCTCGATGGGCCACGAGGCGGGGCTGCGCACCTTCACGCTGAAGGAGTTCACCCGCCTGGTGCGGACGATAGACCCGGGCACCCTGCCGGACCCGAGGCGCGGCGCCGACGTCACCGAGCGGGCCCGCGCGCTGGTCCGGGCCGCCGCCGCGCTGCGCGGCTGGCTGCTGGCCGCCACGCCGGAGTCGGACGAGGTGGACGACCCGTACGGGGCGCCGATCGGCATGTTCCGCAACTGCGGCGAGGAGATATTCCACGCGGTCGACCCGGTGGTCACCGCGCTGACCGGCGTCCCCGCGCCGCGCTGACGGGCCGGGCCCGGGCAGGGCGCCGCACGGGGCCGTTCGGCCGCGGCCCGGCGGGCCGGGTGGCGGGAGCGGTCCTACGCTGGGTGACACAGTCCCCGCAGCGCCCGGGAGCCCCGCCATGACCGTCACCGATGCCGCGTCCGGCCCGACCGCCACGACCGGGCGCCCCTGGGCGTCCGAGGCGCTGCACCGGGCCGATCCGCAGCTGGCCGACCTGCTGGCCGCGGAGGCCGAGCGGCGCGCCGAGACGATCCAGCTGCTGGCGGGGGAGAACCTGACCACCCCCGCCGTCCTGGCGGCGCTCACCGGCCCGCTGATCGACAAGTACGCCGAGGGCTACCCGGGCCGCCGGCACCACACCGGCTGCGCGCTGGCGGACGCCGCCGAGCTGCTGGCGATCGACCGGGCCCGCGAGCTGTTCGCCGCCCCGCACGCCAACGTCCAGCCGCGGTCGGCGACTTCGGCGATGCTGGCGGCGTACGCGGCGCTGCTGCGGCCCGGCGACGGGGTGCTGGCGATGTCGCTGGAGCACGGCGGCCACCTCAGCTGCGGCTCGCGCGCCAACTTCTCCGGGCGCTGGTTCGACTTCACCGGCTACGGCGTGCGCGAGTCCGACGGGCTGATCGACCTCGACCAGGTCCGCGACCTGGCCCGGCAGCACCGCCCCAAGGCCATCGTGGCGGGTTCGATCTCGCACCCCCGGCACCCGGACTGGGCGGCGTTCCGCGAGATCGCCGACGAGGTGGACGCCTACCTGATCGCCTCCGCCGCGCAGACCACCGGGCTGATCGCGGCCGGGGTGGCGCCCTCCCCGGTGCCGTACGCGGACGTCACGGTGGCGGCCACCCACAAGCTGCTGCGCGGCCCGCGCGGCGGGCTGCTGCTGTGCACCGCGGAGCTGGCCGAGCGGATCGACCGGGCGGTGTTCCCGTTCAGCCAGGGCGGCGCGGCGATGAACGAGGTGGCCGGCAAGGCGGTGGCCCTCGCGGAGGCCTCGAAGCCCGCGTACCGGGCGTACGCGGAGCGGACGGTGTCCGGGGCGCGGGCGCTCGCCGCGGGGCTCGCAGAGGCCGGAATGCGCCCCCTGACGGGCGGTACCGACACCCATCTGGTGACCGCCGACGTGAGCCCGCTCGGCGTGACCGGCGCGGAGGCCGAGCGGCGCTGCGCGGCGGCCGGGCTGCTGCTCGGCAAGTGCGCGCTGCCGTACGACCCGGCGCCGGCCGCCGAGACCTCCGGCATCCGGCTGGGCACGGGCACGGTCACCAGCCAGGGGATGGGGGAGCCGGAGCTGGCGGAGATCGCCGGGCTGATCGCGCGGGTGCTCGCCGGGGACGCGGTCGTCCCGGCCGCGGCGCGGGTCCGGGAGCTGGCGGCGGCCTTCGCCGACCGGGCCTGACGGCGGCCTTCCGCGGGTATCCGGATCTCCTACCCGGGAGGGCGAACCGCGATGCACGGTCCGGGCGTCCGACTCAATAAGGTGTGTGCCGTGGCGACGCACCTCGAACCCCGGGAAGGCAGGGGAGTACCTTCGGTACTTCCCCGTTCGACAGTGATGCAGGAGGCCAGTGGTGCGTGAGTATCTGCTGGTGCTGTTCTGCACCGCCGCCGTCACCTACCTGTTGACGGGCCCGGTCCGGAAGTTCGCCATCGCGGCCGGCGCCATGCCGCCGGTGCGCGCCCGCGACGTGCACCGCGAACCCACGCCGCGGCTCGGCGGCATCGCGATGTTCGGCGGACTGTGCGCGGGCATCCTGGTCGCCTCGCAGCTGGACAACCTGAGCAAGGTGTTCTCCCAGGGCACCGACATCCGCGCGCTGCTCTCCGGGGCCGGGATCATGTTCCTGCTCGGGGTGCTCGACGACAAGTGGGGCGTGGACGCGCTGGTGAAGCTCGGCGGCCAGATGATCGCCGCCGGCGTGATGGTCTGGCAGGGCGTCACGGTGATCACCCTCCCGGTGCCCGGTGTCGGCCCGGTCGCGGTGAGCCCGACCCAGGGCATGGTCATCTCGGTCACCCTGGTCGTCGTCATGGTCAACGCGGTGAACTTCATCGACGGCCTGGACGGCCTGGCCGGCGGCATGGTGTGCATCGCCGCGATGGCCTTCTTCCTGTACAGCTACCGGCTCTGGTACGGCTACACGATCTCCGACGCGGCCCCCGCCGTGCTGTTCAGCGTGCTGCTGATCGGCATGTGCCTGGGCTTCCTGGCGCACAACATGCACCCCGCGCGGATCTTCATGGGCGACTCCGGCTCGATGATGCTGGGCCTGATGCTGGCCGTCGCCGCGATCTCCATCACCGGCCGGGTCGACCCGGACCTGATCAGCAACGAGGCCGGCTCGCAGACCGCCGCCGTGCACGCCCTGGTGCCGATCTACATCCCGCTGCTGCTGCCGCTGACGGTCATCGCGCTGCCGCTGGCCGACCTGCTGCTCGCGGTGGTGCGCCGCACCTGGGCGGGCCAGTCCCCGTTCGCCGCGGACAAGCGCCACCTGCACCACCGGCTGCTCCAGGTGGGGCACTCGCACAGCCGCGCCGTGATGATCATGTACTTCTGGGCCGCGCTGATCGCCTTCGGCTCGGTCGCCTTCTCGGTGACCAACACCGGCCGCACCGTCGTCCTGACGCTCGCCGGGCTCTGCCTGGTCGGCCTGGTGGTGCTGCTCACCCCGCGGTTCCGGCCGCGCGCCCCGCGGGCGGTGCAGTCCTTCGTCCCCCCGCGCTACCGCCGGCAGCAGAGCGGTCCGATGGCTGAACTGTCGGCCAAGGACAAGGAACTCCTGGGTGAAGCCGGGCGGGAGTCCGGCGTGGGCTCCACCGCGGTCGGCTCCCACCCCAAGGCCACCGGCCGCCACTGACAAGGGAGTTGATGCCACGACAGGTGGCCGTCACCCGAACGGCGGAATCGTTGCGCCGTTGGTGTGACAGGTGCCACACATTCATGGTAAAGCTCTCATCAAATAGTTTGTGATACCGTTCACGAGTATCGAGAACACGCCGAAAGACCTGACAGGTGGATGACTTCCGTCCCTGTCGGTCTCCCTCACCGGGCCCGTCGCTCACATGGCGGCCCGCGGCGATGCCTCGGTCCGGTGTCACCCGCCACCGCAGTGCCCGTCCCCCGCCACATCGACATGCCGCCGGAGCTGCCGACATGCCGTCCACCGACGCCCGGATCCTCCGAGGCGCCGCGATTCCCACTGCGGTCGCCGGAATCATCGCCATGGTGATCTCCTTTGCCGTTGCCGGTGGGAAGGGGCTGCTCGGCGCCCTCTTCGGCGCACTCCTCGTGATGGCCTTCTTCAGCTTCGGCCAGGTCGCGCTCGACCGGCTGACCAGGTCGAACCCGCAGATCATGATGGCCGCGGCGCTGCTGGTGTACACCACGCAGATCCTGCTGGTCGGCATCGTGCTCGCGGTCTTCAAGGACACCGAGCTGTTCAACCGGCAGGCCTTCGCGTTCACCCTGCTCGGCTGCGCCCTGATCTGGACGGGCTTCCAGGTGCGCGGTGCGCTCAAGGCCAAAACCTTCTACGTCGACCCCGACGCCTCCGAAAAGAAGGGCGACAAGCCCTCCGACAAGGGGCGTCAACAGTGACGAGGCCCAACTGTCCCCCCAACGAGGGGGGCGGTGTTTATGCCGCACTGACGGGCTGCTATCGTCCGTCGCAACAACGGAGTACGGGAAGAGGCCTGGTCTGTCCGGAGAGCGGACGGATCGCCCCCCTGATCCGCGCAGTCTTCGATGATCCCGCTGTGGTGCCGTGCACCGGCGCGCGGGGTCGGCGAGAAACCCATCAAGTTCCAGTGCCGCTCCGTGGTCGCAGGCCACGCCGACACACCGAGGTTGCCGTAACCATGCGTCACGACGAAGGAGTCCGCGGTGAGTGCTGAACTCACGTCCCTCGCCTCAGGCAGTTGCCACTTCGGGGACGCTGGCTGTGGCTTCCCGGCCCCGGGTCTGAACGAGTTCCAGTTCAAGCCGATCTTCTCGATCGGCAGCATCGAGTTCAACAAGCCGATGCTGCTGTCGATCATCGTCGCGCTCCTGGTCGTCGTGTTCTTCTGGGCCGCCTTCGCCAAGCCGCGCCTCGTCCCCGGCAAGCTGCAGCTGGTCGGTGAGATCGGCTACGACTTCGTCAAGCGCTCCATCGTGCTGGAGACGATCGGCAAGAAGGGCGAGAAGTACGTCCCGATGCTGGTCTCGATGTTCTTCTTCATCTGGTTGATGAACATCATGTCGATCATCCCGTTCGCACAGTTCCCGGTGTCGGCGGCGATCGCGTTCCCGGCCGGCCTCGCTGCGGTCGTGTGGATCACCTACATGACGCTGACCTTCAAGAAGCACGGCTTCGTCGGCGGTCTCAAGAACCTCTGCTGGCCGTCGGGCATTCCCGGCTGGGTCATGTTCATCCTGGTGCCGATCGAGTTCTTCTCGAACATCTTCGTGCGCCCCTTCACGCTCGCGGTCCGAGCCTTCGCGAACATGTTCGCCGGCCACCTGCTGATCGTGATGTTCTCCATCGCCTCCTGGTACCTGCTCAGCCCGTCCCTGGGCGCGCTGTACGGCTCGGCCTCGTTCATCGTGGCCGTCGGCCTGACCGCCTTCGAGCTGCTGGTCCAGTTCCTGCAGGCCTACATCTTCGTGATGCTGGCCAGCAGCTACATCGCCGGTGCCCTGGAAGAGGCGCACTGAGCCCCGGGGCCCCGGCCCCGCCGAGAACCACTTCCCGTCCCGGATCGCCCGGTGGCCAATCACCACCGGTTCACCACCCTGCAAAGGACAACGTCAATGAGCATCCTCGCTGAGGGCACTGTCTACGGTTCCGTCGCCTCCCTGGGCTACGGCCTCGCCGCCATCGGCCCCGGCATCGGCGTCGGTCTGATCTTCGGTAACGGTGTCCAGGCCATGGCCCGCCAGCCCGAGGCTGCCGGTCTCATCCGTTCCAACATGTTCATCGGCTTCGCGCTGACCGAGGCGCTCGCCCTCATCGGCATCGTCATGCCGTTCGTCTTCGGCAACAAGTAATCCCGCCGTAGACCCTTTCTGAGGAAGGTCCAGATATGAGCATGGCGATCGTCCAGCTCGCGGCCGAGGAGAAGATGAACCCTCTCCTCCCCGCGTGGCCCGAGATCATCATCGGCCTGCTCTGCTTCTTCATCGTCTTCGGTCTGCTCGGCAAGAAGCTCCTCCCCAGCATCGAGAAGGTGCTGTCGGAGCGCCGGGACGCGATCGAGGGCGGGATGGAGCGCGCCGAGGCCGCCCAGGTGGAGGCCCAGGCCCTGCTTGAGCAGTACCGCGCCGAGCTCGCCGAGGCGCGCCACGAGGCTGCCCGCATCGTCGAGCAGGCTCGCGAGCAGGGTGCCGCCCAGCTCGCCGAGATGCGCGAGGAGGGCCAGCGCCAGCGCGAGGCCATCGTCGCCGCCGGTCACGCCCAGATCGAGGCGGACAAGAAGCAGGCCACTGCCGCCCTGCGTCAGGACGTGGGCTCGCTGGCCACCCAGCTGGCGTCCCGCATCGTGGGTGAGTCCCTCGAGGACCACACCCGGCAGAGCGGCGTCATCGACCGCTTCCTGGACGAGCTGGAGGCCAAGGCCGCCGTTGCTCAGGGTGCGGCCAAGTGATCGGCGCCAGCCGTGAGGCCCTCGTCGCCGGCCGGCAGAACCTGGAGAGCCTGACCGACTCCACCTCGGTGGACGCGGCCAAGCTCGCCGAGGAGCTCACCGCCGTCACGGCCGTGCTGGACCGCGAGGTGTCGCTGCGCCGCGTCCTGACCGACCCCTCGCGGTCGGGCCAGGACAAGGCCCAGCTGGTCACCTCGCTGCTGACCGGCCAGGTCTCCGGCGAGGCCGTCGACCTGGTCTCCGGCCTGGTCCGCTCCCGCTGGTCGGGCTCGCGCGACCTGGTGGACGCGACCGAGGAGCTCGCCGCCTACGCGGAGATCATCGCCGCGGACAAGGCCGGCGCCCTGGACGACGTCGAGGACGAGCTCTTCCGCTTCGGCCGGGTGGTGAGCGGCTCGCACGAGCTGCGCGCCGCGCTGACCGAGCCGAAGGCCGGTGCCGTCGCGAAGGCCGGGCTGATCGGCAAGCTGCTCGGCGGCCGCGCCAACGCCGGTACCGTCCGGCTGGTCACCGCCCTCGTCAACGTGCCGCGTGGCCGTAGCCTGGAGCAGGGCCTGGAGTCCTACTCGAAGCTCGCCGCCGCGCGCCGCGGCCGCGTGGTGGCCCTGGTCACCACCGCGGTGCCGCTGTCGGACACCCAGAAGGAGCGCCTGTCCGGTGCTCTGGCCCGGATGTACGGCCGCCAGGTCCACCTGAACATCGACGTCGACCCCGAGGTCGTCGGCGGCGTCCGGGTGCAGATCGGCGACGAGATCATCAACGGCACCGTGTCGAGCCGCCTCGAGGGCGCTCGCCAGTCGCTCGAAGGCTGAGCACCCAAGCAGCACATCCGACCCTCGGTCGGGAAACCGGCTCCCCAAGGAGCCGGCACATCGTACGGCCGGTTCGGAAGACCCGGCCGAGAGTCGAATACTTGCGGCCCTCAATGGCGGGCCGAGGATCGCAAACTAGGAGAGCAGGGAAGCCTGATGGCGGAGCTTACGATCCGTCCGGAGGAGATCCGGGACGCGCTGGCCGACTTTGTCCAGTCGTACCAGCCGGACGCCGCTTCTGTGGAAGAGGTCGGCAAGGTCACTGACGCGGCGGACGGCATCGCGCATGTCGAGGGCCTGCCCTCGGTCATGGCGAACGAGCTGCTGAAGTTCGAGGACGGCACGCTCGGCCTCGCGCTGAACCTCGACACCCGCGAGATCGGTGTCGTCGTCCTCGGTGAGTTCGGCGGCATCGAAGAGGGCCAGACCGTGCGCCGCACCGGCGAGGTCCTCTCGGTTCCGGTCGGCGACGGCTACCTCGGCCGCGTCGTGGACCCGCTGGGCAACCCGATCGACGGCCTGGGCGACATCGCCGCCACCGGTCGCCGTGCCCTGGAGCTGCAGGCCCCCGGCGTCATGGCCCGCAAGTCGGTCAAGCAGCCGCTGCAGACCGGTATCAAGGCCATCGACGCGATGACCCCGATCGGCCGCGGCCAGCGCCAGCTGATCATCGGCGACCGCCAGACCGGCAAGACCGCGGTGGCCGTCGACACGATCATCAACCAGCGTGACAACTGGCGCTCGGGCGACCCGGAGAAGCAGGTCCGCTGCATCTACGTCGCCGTGGGCCAGAAGGGCTCCACCATCGCGTCCGTCCGCGGCGCCCTGGAGGAGGCCGGCGCGCTGGAGTACACCACCATCGTGGCCGCTCCCGCCTCCGACCCGGCCGGCTTCAAGTACCTCGCCCCGTACACCGGTTCGGCCATCGGCCAGGAGTGGATGTACGACGGCAAGCACGTCCTGATCATCTTCGACGACCTGTCGAAGCAGGCCGAGGCCTACCGTTCCGTCTCCCTGCTGCTGCGCCGCCCGCCGGGCCGCGAGGCCTACCCGGGTGACGTCTTCTACCTGCACTCCCGCCTGCTGGAGCGCTGCGCGAAGCTGAACGACGCCCTGGGCGGCGGCTCGATGACCGGTCTGCCGATCATCGAGACCAAGGCCAACGACGTCTCGGCGTACATCCCGACCAACGTCATCTCCATCACCGACGGCCAGTGCTTCCTGGAGTCCGACCTGTTCAACGCCGGCATCCGCCCGGCCGTGAACGTCGGTATCTCGGTCTCCCGCGTCGGTGGCTCCGCCCAGATCAAGGCCATGCGCTCGGTCGCCGGCCGCCTGCGTCTGGACCTCGCCCAGTACCGTGAGCTGGAGGCCTTCGCCGCCTTCGGTTCCGACCTGGACGCGGCCTCCAAGGCCCAGCTGGAGCGCGGTGCGCGCATGGTCGAGCTGCTGAAGCAGGGCCAGTACCAGCCGTTCCCGGTCGAGGAGCAGGTCGTCTCCATCTGGGCCGGCACCACCGGCAAGCTGGACGACGTCCCGGTCGCCGAGATCCGCCGCTTCGAGCGCGAGTTCCTGGACCACGTCCGCCTCCAGCACAAGGACCTGCTGGCCGGCATCGTGGAGACCGGCCTGCTGGCCGACGGCACCGTCGACGCGCTGACCAGCGCCGTCGAGGCCTTCAAGCAGGGGTACCAGACCGCTGACGGCAAGCTGCTCTCCGAGCAGGCCTGAGTCCGGTAGCGAGGGAAAGGACGTAACGACCCATGGGAGCACAGCTTCGGGTCTACAAGCGCCGGATCCGCTCTGTCACCGCGACGAAGAAGATCACCAAGGCGATGGAGATGATCTCCGCGTCGCGCATCGTCAAGGCGCAGCGCGCGGTGGCCGCCTCCACTCCGTACGCCGATGAGCTCACCCGGGCGGTGACGGCGGTGGCCACCCGGTCCAACGCCAAGCACCCGCTCACCACCGAGAACCCGGCCGCCAAGCGCGCCGCGGTCCTGCTGATCACGGCGGACCGCGGCCTGGCGGGCGGCTACTCGACCAACGCCATCAAGGCCGCCCAGGTGCTCAGCGAGCGCCTGCGGTCCGAGGGCAAGGACGTGGTGACGTACATCATCGGCCGCAAGGGCGTCTCGTACTACACGTTCCGCGGCCTGACGGTGGCGGACTCGTGGACGGGGTTCTCGGACAAGCCGACCTACGGTGACGCGAAGACCGTGGCGGCCGACCTGATCGAGGCCTTCACGGCCGAGACCGGCGGCGTGGACGAGCTGCACCTGGTCTCCACCGAGTTCGTGTCGATGCTGACGCAGAACGCGGTCGAGGCGCGGCTGCTGCCGCTGAAGCTGGACGAGGTCCAGCTCAGCGACCAGTCGCCGGCCAAGTCGGAGATCTTCCCGCTGTACGACTTCGAGCCGTCGGCGGAGGGCGTCCTGGACGCGCTCCTGCCGCGGTACGTCGAGAGCCGGATCTACAACGCGCTGCTGCAGTCGGCCGCTTCCGAGCACGCCGCCCGCCGCCGCGCGATGAAGAGCGCGACGGACAACGCCGGCGAGCTCATCAAGTCGCTCACGCGGCTTGCCAACTCGGCCCGTCAGGCCGAGATCACCCAGGAAATCAGCGAGATCGTCGGCGGCGCCAACGCCCTCGCCGACGCTAGCCGCGGGAGCGAATGAGTATGACCACCACTGTTGAGCCGACCACGGCGACGGGCCGCGTCGCGCGGGTCATCGGCCCGGTCGTCGACGTGGAGTTCCCCGTCGACGCGATTCCGGACATGTACAACGCCCTGCACGTCGAGGTGGACAACCCCGACGGCACGGGCAAGAAGATCCTGACCCTCGAGGTCGCCCAGCACCTCGGCGACGGCATGGTCCGCGGCATCTCGATGCAGCCGACCGACGGCCTGGTCCGCGGTTCGCAGGTCTCCGACACCGGTGCGGCGATCTCCGTCCCGGTCGGCCAGATCACCAAGGGCAAGGTGTTCAACGCCCTCGGTGACGTGCTGAACGTCGACAAGGCGGAGTTCGACAAGCAGGTCGAGGTCCGCTGGCCGATCCACCGCAAGGCTCCCGAGTTCAAGGACCTCGAGTCCAAGACCGAGATGTTCGAGACCGGTATCAAGGTCATCGACCTGCTCACCCCGTACGTCACGGGTGGCAAGATCGGTCTGTTCGGTGGTGCCGGTGTCGGCAAGACCGTTCTGATCCAGGAGATGATCTACCGCGTCGCCGAGAACTTCGGTGGTGTGTCGGTGTTCGCCGGTGTCGGCGAGCGCACCCGTGAGGGCAACGACCTCATCGACGAGATGGTCGACTCGGGCGTTCTGGACAAGACCGCGCTGGTCTTCGGCCAGATGGACGAGCCGCCGGGCACCCGTCTGCGGGTCGCGCTGTCCGCGCTGACCATGGCGGAGTACTTCCGTGACGTCGAGAAGCAGGACGTGCTCCTCTTCATCGACAACATCTTCCGGTTCACCCAGGCCGGTTCCGAGGTGTCGACCCTGCTCGGCCGCATGCCCTCCGCGGTGGGCTACCAGCCGAACCTGGCCGACGAGATGGGCCTCCTCCAGGAGCGCATCACCTCGACCCGCGGTCACTCGATCACCTCGATGCAGGCGATCTACGTCCCCGCGGACGACCTGACCGACCCGGCGCCGGCCACCACCTTCGCCCACCTGGACGCGACGACCGTTCTGTCGCGCCCGATCTCGGAGAAGGGCATCTACCCGGCCGTCGACCCGCTGGACTCCACGTCCCGCATCCTCGACCCGCGGTACATCGCGCAGACCCACTACGACACGGCCATCCGTATCAAGGGGATCCTGCAGAAGTACAAGGACCTCCAGGACATCATCGCGATCCTCGGTATCGACGAGCTGTCCGAAGAGGACAAGATCACGGTGCACCGTGCCCGTCGCATCGAGCGCTTCCTCTCGCAGAACACCTACGTGGCGAAGCAGTTCACCGGTGTCGAGGGTTCGACCGTGCCGCTGTCGGAGACCATCGAGGCCTTCAACGCGATCGCGGACGGCAAGTACGACTCCGTCCCGGAGCAGGCCTTCTTCATGTGCGGTGGCATCGAGGACCTCGAGAAGAACGCCGCCGAGCTGGCGAAGAAGTAATCGCGGCCGGTAGCAGCTGAGCGTGACCGTGAGGGGTGGGCCCCAGCCCTGGGACCCACCCCTCGCGTCGCATCGGCTGTGATTCCGGTCAAATCCGTGCCGCCGGTTTCATGCCGGAGGCGCGGGGCCGTTATTCTTACCGAAACTCCCGAGTAATCGGGCGTTGCATGAGCCTAGGAGCCCACGTTGGCTGAGCTGCACGTCGAGCTGGTCGCAGCCGACCGCAAGGTGTGGTCCGGTGCGGCCACCATCGTCGTCGCCCGTACGGCCTCCGGTGACACCGGCATCATGCCGGGCCACACCCCGGTGCTGAGCGTGCTGGAGACCGGTCCCGTCACCATCCGCACGGTGGACGGCGGCACCGTGATCGCCGCGGTGCACGGCGGCTTCATCTCCTTCGCCGACAACAAGCTGTCTCTGCTCGCGGAGATCGCCGAGCTGGCGGACGAGATCGACGTCGCGCGTGCCGAGCGCGCGCTGGAGAAGGCCAAGTCGGGCCTGGACGAGCACGCCGAGCGGCGCGCCGAGGTCCGTCTGTTCGCGGCGCGCGGCCTCAAGGCCCACGCCTGAGTGCGCCGGACCCCGGTTTAGCGGGGTCGACCGACGGTCCCGGGGACGCGCGAGCGTGACCCCGGGACTGTCGTCGTAGTTGGTAGGTCAGCGCGGTCGCTTGATACGACCGTTACGGGGAACGCGGGTAGCGAGGAGGTAGGTGAGCATGGTCCTCGCGCTTGTGGTGTGTGCGGCGGTCGTGGCCCTGGGAGTGATCGGGCTGATGGCCTTCGCCGTCCGACGCCGCCTGATCCAGCGGGTCGGCGGCACCTTCGACTGCAGTTACCGGCTCAAAATGCCCGCCGACGCCTCGACGCAGCCCGACCTCGACGAGAACGGCAAACCCACCTCAGCCCCGGTCCCCCCGACCGACGGCAAGGGGTGGGTTTTTGGTATCGGCCGCTACAGCGGTGACTCGATCGAGTGGTTCCGGGTCTTCTCGTACGCCCCGCGCCCGCGCAAGATGCTTCCGCGCCGGGAGATCGAGGTGCTCGGCCGGCGCTACCCGGAGGGCCAGGAGGAGCTGGCGCTGCTGTCCGGCTCGGTGGTGCTGCGCTGCCTGCACAACGGGGCGCCGCTGGAACTGGCGATGAGCGAGGACGCGCTGACCGGCTTCCTGGCCTGGCTGGAGGCGGCCCCGCCGGGGCAGAGGGTGAATGTCGCGTAGCGGCCTCTCCAGGCGGGGTTAACGCCGCCTAACCCGGCGGCTACGCTGGCCGCATGGTCAATCTGACGCGCATCTACACCCGTACCGGCGATGACGGCACCACCGCGCTCGGCGACATGAGCCGGACCAGCAAGACCGATCCGAGACTGATCGCGTACGCGGACGCCAACGAGGCGAACGCGGCGATCGGGGTGGCCCTCGCCGTGGGGGAGCTGCCGGAGGACATGACGGCGGTGCTCGTCCGGGTCCAGAACGACCTGTTCGACGTCGGCGCCGACCTGTCCACCCCGGTGGTGGAGGACCCGAAGTACCCGCCGCTGCGGGTGCTGCAGTCCTACATCGACCGGCTGGAGGCGGACTGCGACGACTACCTGGCGCGGGTGGAGAAGCTGCGCAGCTTCATCCTGCCCGGCGGCACGGCCGGGGCGGCCCACCTGCACCTGGCCTGCACGGTGGTCCGGCGGGCCGAGCGCTCCACCTGGTCGGCGATCGCGGAGCACGGCGACAGCGTCAACCCGCTGACCGCGAAGTACCTCAACCGGCTGTCCGACCTGCTGTTCATCCTGGCCCGGGTGGCCAACAAGGAGCGCGGCGACGTGCTCTGGGTCCCGGGCGAGAACCGCTAGAACGCGTCGAGGGCCCGTCCCCGGACTCCTCCCCCGTGGGGGTCCGGGGACGGGCCCTCGACGGTTCAGGGCCGGTCGGCGGGCGTGCCGCCGGGGGCGGTCCCGGCGAGGGTCTTCCCGGTGACCACCCGGCCGTCCTCGACCAGCACGCCGGCCGGCGGCTGCTTGGGCCAGAGCGAGTAGCAGCCGGCCACGATCACGTTGACCACGGCGGCGATGCCCAGCTTGAGGTACCACTGGAGGAAGGTGCCGAAGTGGGCGGAGCCCGCGGAGAGCGGGACGAGCAGGGTGATCAGGCTCAGCGTGACGGCGGCGGACACCACGGTCCGGCCGGCGATCTGCCACTCGTACCTGGTCCGCTCGGGCCCGTACTTGGGCGAGGGCAGCGGCTTGGGGCCGCCGGCGAAGCGGTGCAGGAAGTGCCGGTCGGCCCAGCGGACCAGCGAGGGGCCGTAGCCGATCGAGAAGCCCGCGTAGCTCGCGGCGAGGGCGTGCGTCCAGCTCGCGGTGGAGCCGCCGCGCAGGTCGAGGACGGTGAGGGCGTAGAGGGTGAGGTCCACCAGCGGCAGACCGACCAGCAGCGCGGTGCTGGTGCGGCGCCACCGGAGCAGGTAGCGGGTGGCGAGGCCGAGGCCGAGCAGGATCCAGAAGGAGATCTCGGCCGCGACGATGAGGGTGACGATCACGTTCTGCTCCCGGGTGTTTCGGCGGTGCTTCCAGCCTGGTGCGCGGGCGCGCCGCTGTCGTCGTCGCGCGGTGCCGTAGCGGCCTGCACCTTTCGATGTAGCGGGCTCCTCCGTGGACCGGAGCCGGGCCGGCCGCCGGGGGTGGTGAGATGGGAACGTGCCCCTCCCGTTCCCCGCCCTCTCCCCGCGCCGGCAGGACCAGCTGATCGCCCTCTGCGGGCTGCTCGGCGGTTCGGTGCTGATCGTCTTCAAGGTGTACGACCGGGCCGACCGGGTGCCGCTGTGGGCGGTGGTGCTGCCGCTGGTGGTGCTGGCGGGGCTGGAGCTGGTGCGCCGGACCAGGCCGGTGCTCGCGGTGTCGCTGGGCGGGCTGGCCTTCGCGGGCAGCCTGTTCGCGGGCAGCCTGCTGGCGACGCTGATCATGTACACCGACCTGCTGTACGCGGCGGTGATCTACGGGACCCCGCGGATGTCCCGGGTGCTGCACCTGAGTGGCGGGGCCACCGTGCTGGCGCTCTCCACCCTCGCGGCGATCTACGGCGGGACGTCCGGCGCGCTGCTGGTGGTGGTGGTCAGTTCGCTGGTCTTCCTGGCCCCGGTGTGGACCGGGGACGTGGTGCGCAAGCACCGGGAGGAGGCGGAGACCGAGCGGCTGCGGGCGGAACAGACCGCGCTGCTCTCGGAGATGGACCGGCGCGAGGCGATCGGCGCCGAACGGGCCCGGATGGCACGGGAGTTGCACGACGTGGTGGCCAACCACCTGTCGGCGATCGCGATCCACGCCACCGGCGCCCAGTCGGTGGCCCGGCGCCGGAGCCTGCCCGAGGACGATCCGCTGGTGGAGGTGCTGGCGGTGATCCGGGAGAACAGCGTCCAGGGATTGGCCGAAATGCGACGCATGATCGGGCTGCTCCGGGACAGCGGCGGGGGAGAGGTGGACGAGTCCTACGCGGCGCCCGACCTGGCCGCGGTGGACGCCCTGCTGGCGAAGGCCCGGGCGGCCGGCCAGGACGTCGGGCTGGACTTCGAGCTGTCCGAGTCCGGCGAGCGCGGCGACCTGCCGGTGCCGGTCGGGCTGGCCGCGTACCGGATCGTCCAGGAGTCGCTGACCAACGCGCTCAAGCACGCCGGGCCCGGACTGGTGAGCCTGCGGCTGGAGTTCGCGCCCGAGGAGCTGCGGATCGCCGTGGACAGCCCGTACCGGGGCGGGCCGGGCCGCGGGCTGCCCGGCGCCCGGGCGGGGCTGGTGGGCATGGCGGAACGGGCCGGGCTGCTCGGCGGCAGCTTCGAGGCCGGGCCGCGGGACGGGTACTGGAGGGTGCGCGCGGTGCTGCCGCGCGCCCAGGGGAACGAGGGGCGGGCATGACGATCCGGGTACTGGTGGCCGAGGACCAGGCGGCGGTGCGGGCGGCGCTGGTGATGATCCTGCGCGCCGAGCCGGGCTTCGAGGTGGTCGGGCAGGCCGCCGACGGCGAGGAGGCCGTCCGGCTGGCGCTGGAGCTGCGGCCGGACGTGGTGCTGATGGACGTGCAGATGCCCCGGCTGGACGGCGTCTCGGCGACCCGCGAGGTGGTCGCCGCCGGGGCCGGGCAGGTGCTCGTGCTGACCACCTTCGACCTGGACGAGTACGTCTACGGCGCGCTGCGGGCCGGCGCGTCCGGCTTCCTGCTCAAGGACCTGGAGGCGGACACCCTGGTCGAGGGCATCCGCACGGTGGCGCGCGGGGACGGCATGCTGGCGCCCTCGGTGACCAAGCGTCTGATCGGGGCCTTCGCCCGCCCCGAGCGGACGGTCGGACCGGAGGCCCGGGCGGCGGTGGGGGCGCTGACCGGCCGCGAGCGGGAGGTGCTGGCCTGCATCGGCTCCGGGATGTCCAACGGGGAGATCGCGGCCCGGCTGGAGATGGCGGAGGCGACCACCAAGACGCACGTCAGCCGCATCCTGGCGAAGCTGCGGCTGCGCAGCCGGGTGCAGGCGGCGATCCTGGCCCAGGACCTCGGGCTGACCATCTGATCACCCTCTTGTCGCCCTCCGGTCGCCTTCTTGGGCGACCGACCAGGTCGGTTGCAGATCACACTCCCGATTGCTATTGCACGGGGGATTTGGGCATTAGAGTCCGGCCAGAGCGATGCGGCTCCTACGGCGGGTGACCCCTGTCCTGAGCCGCCTTCAGGGCCCGCCCGCAGGGCGGCGACGGCATCGGGAGACCCAGCCATGAGCAATGCGTCCAGCAAGCAGATCGCCGTGATCGGTGCCGGCCTGATGGGCGCCGGCATCGCCCAGGTGTCCGCGCAGGCCGGCCACCCGGTGGTGCTGCGGGACGTCACCGAGGAGGCGCTCCAGCGGGGCCTGGCGGGCATCCGCGCCTCGTACGGGAAGTTCGTCGCCAAGGGCAGGCTGAGCGCCGAGGACGCCGAGGCCGCGCTGGGCCGGATCACCACCACCACCGACCTGGGCGCCGTCGCCGAGGCCGACATCGTGGTCGAGGCCGTGTTCGAGAAGCTGGAGGTCAAGGAGGGCGTCTTCCGCGAGCTCGACAAGCTCGCCAAGGACGGCGCCGTGCTGGCCTCCAACACCTCCGCCATCCCGATCACCCGGATCGCCGCCGCCACGGAGCGCCCGGAGTCGGTCGTCGGCGTCCACTTCTTCTCGCCGGTCCCGATGATGAAGCTGGTCGAGCTGGTCCGCGGCTACAAGACCAGCGACGAGACGCTGGCCACCGCCCGCGCCTACGCCGAGGGCGTCGGCAAGGAGGTCGTGGTGGTCAACCGCGACGTGGCCGGCTTCGTGACCACCCGCCTGATCACCGCGCTGGTCGTCGAGGCCGCCAGCCTGTACGAGTCGGGCGTGGCCACTGCCGAGGACATCGACACCGCCTGCCGGCTCGGTTTCGGCCACGCGATGGGCCCACTCCAGACCGCCGACCTGACCGGCGTGGACATCCTGCTGCACGCCGCCCGCAACATCTACGACGAGACCCAGGACGAGAAGTTCGCCGCGCCGGAGATCATGGCCCGCATGGTCACCGCCGGTGACCTGGGACGCAAGAGCGGCCGCGGCTTCTACCCGTACGAGGGCAAGTGAGCCGGCGGGGCTGAACGACCGGCGGGCCGTGCGATCGGAGCATCGTACGGCCCGCTCCGCCGGGCCGGGTGAGTTTCCTCACGCAGCGTGCCGCAGACGGGTGATTTGGGCGGTAATCGAGCGTAGGTGTGGGGCCGACCTGCGTATATTCCCTCGGACGGGTGAAGTTGCTTCAGATCTGGCCGGAACCAGCAACCTGCGGAGCCGGTTCACCGTCAGATGAGGGAACCCGGCATTCCGCCCGGGGCCGGGTGAGGGGCTGCGGCCCGCCCGGACGAACCCCCCGCTCCCGTACCCGGCACGGCCGGGGCGGACCCGCCCCGCACCAGGCCGTCCAGGCGAAGGAGGAGAGCGTGCGCATCACCGGCGACCACACGGCGCTGGCCATCGAAGGCCGCCTCGACGTGCGCACCGCCGCCGACGCGCGGGTCCGGTTGCACCAGGCCGTGGACGGCGGCCTCGGCGACCTCGTGCTCGACCTCGCCCGGCTGGAGTTCTGGGACGCCACCGGGCTCGGCGTGATCATGGGCACCCACCGGCGGGCCGGCCGGATCGGCCGCCGCCTGGTGCTGCGCTCCGTCCCGGCCCAGCTCCAGCGGCTGCTGGTGGCCACCAAGCTGCACCGCATCCTGGCCGTCGACGGCGCCGCGGGCGTCGCCGAGGCGCACGGGGTCGCGCTCTAAAGACGGTCGCTCCGCGCGCCGGACCGCACGCCCGCGTACGTCCGACCCCGCCCGCGCAACGCCCCTGGTCAGCGCCGCCGACCGGTCGTCAGCCACGGACCGCTCTGCACGGTCGGGGCCGGATGTGCAAGAGTCTGCCCGTCAGAAGACGGCCGCCGGGGCTGCCTCCAGCCCGGCCGCGGCCGCGAGCGGGACGTCAGCCGGGCGGCGCGGGGCGCCGACGGCCGAGCACGATGCGGAGCAGAACGTGTCACAGCCATCCGGTGAGTTCCGGCAGGAGGCCGTCCGCACCCGTGGCGGTGAACTGGTCTCCGGCGGCCTGCTGGTGGGCGTCGGCGCACCGGACGGCTCCGAGGCCAGGACCTGTCCCGAGGAGTGGCGTCCGCGTCCGCGCCGGACCGGACGCAGCGAGCCCGCCCGCGGTCCGGTCGGCGGCGTCGGCCGCGCGGTCGGCCCGCTCGCGCTCGGCGCCGGGCCCGCCGACCTGCCGATGCTGGACCGCGAGGTCGACGTCGTCGAACTGCTCGGCCTGCTCTCCGAGGGCCGCTCGATACGCCTGGTCGGCCAGGCCGGCTCGGGCCGCAGCGCGCTGCTGTCGGCCGTCGCCGAGGCCGCCGCCGACCTCGCCCCCGGTGGAGTGGTGCAGCTCTGCGGCCACCGCCGGACCCTTCCCGACCTGCTCCAGGACCTCTTCGCGGCCACCCACCACGCCCCCGGCTACCGCCCCGACCCCGGGCAGCTGGCCGCCCACCTCGCCGAGGTCGGCGCGATCGTGGTGATCGACTCCGCCGAGCCCGCGGGCGCCGAGCTGGAGCAGCTGCTCGCCGCCGCCCCCGGCTGCGCCTTCCTGATCTCCGCCGCTCCGGACGGCCCGCCGCTGCCGGCCGGCTCCCGGCTCCAGGACCACCTGGTGGCCGGGCTCTCCCGCTCCGCCTGCCTCGCCCTCACCGCCCGGCTGGCCGGGCGGCCGCTGGACGTCGACGAGAAGGCCTGGGCGGTGGACCTCTGGTTCGAGTCCGAGGGCCTGCCGCTGCGCTTCGTCCAGGCCGCCGCCCTGCTGCGCCAGCGGGACGTCGCGGTGGACGCGCTGGTCGCCGCCGAGGACGACCGGATGGACGTCTTCGGCGCCGTCGAGGGGCCCGTCCACGACCCGGACCCGGCGATCCGGGAGGACGCGCTGCGCCGCACCGTCCCGCTGCCCTCGGTGGCGGAGACCGCCTCGCCCGCGGTCCGGCTCGCCGAGGGGCTGAGCGAGCCCGCGCAGGCCGTGCTGCGGCTCGCCGTCGCGCTCGGCGGCGAGTGCCCCACCGCGCCGCACCTGCCGGCGCTGATCGACGTCGGGCAGGGCGAGGCCGCGCTCGCCGAACTCGCCGACGCCGGACTGGCGGTGTCCATCGGCGGGCACCACCGGCTGACCGCCGGCGCGCAGGACCTGCTCGCCCCGCACTGGCCGGCCCGCGGCTGCGTCGACGGCGCCGCCCAGCACTTCGCCTGGTGGGTCGGGCACAGCTCGGTGACGCTGGAGCAGATCGCCGCCGAGGCCGAGGTGATGATCGGGGTGCTGCTCGCCGACCGCACCGCCGGGCGGCACGACGCGGTGGTCCGGCTCGCCCGTGCGGCGGCGCCCGCGCTGGCGCTGTCGCTGCGCTGGGGCGCCTGGGAGCGGGTGCTCCAGCTCGGCCTGGAGGCGGCCCGCCAGACCGGTTCGGCGGTCGACCAGGCCTGGTTCCACCACGAGGCGGGCGTGCACGCGATCTGCCTCCAGCAGCCCTCCCGGGCCATCGCCGAACTGGAGACCGCGCTCACCCTGCGGGCCGCCGCGGGCGACCAGCGCGGGGTGGCCGCCGTCGGCCGGATGCTCGACCTGCTGCGCGCCGAGGGCCGGCAGCTGCTGGCCGCCGCGCCCGCCGTGGCGGGGCCCGGCCGGGCCCCGGTGATCCGCAAGATCGCGGCCCGGGTGCCGGCCCGCCTGAAGTCCAGCCGGCGGCGGCGGGCGGCCGTGGTCTCCACGGCGGTGCTGACCCTGGGGGTGCTCGGCACGGCGGTGGCGATGAGCTTCAGCGGGCCGGACGAGGTCAAGGGGAAGGACCCGTACAGCGGCCGGATGGACGGCGGCGGCGACACCCAGGAGGCGCCGTTCCCGCAGCCCTCCGGCAGCACCGGGCCGGGGACGGCCGGTGCCGGGCCGGGCAGCCCGGCGGGGCAGGGGAGCGGCCCGCAGCCGTCCACGAGCGGCAGCGCCTCGCACGCGTCGAGCGCCTCGCCGACCAGGCGGCCGAGCTCCTCGCCGGGGGCGGGCGAGTCGCAGGCCCCGCAGCAGTCGCAGCCGCCCGCACCGGGCCAGTCGCAGCCGCCGGTCCAGCCGCCGGGTCAGTCGCCGCCGCCCCAGCAGACGGGGCAGCCCTCGCAGCCGCCGACGACGGGCCACAGCTCGTCGGCCCCGGCGTCCACCGCGAGCTCGCCGCCGCCCACGTCAGGGTCGCCGACGGCCCCGAGCGGGACGGCGAGCGCGAGCCCGCCCTGAGCGGTCAGAACAGCTTGAGCTTGTCGTCGTCGATGCCGCGCAGCTCGTCGTAGTCCAGCACCACGCAGCCGATGCCGCGGTCGGTGGCCAGCACGCGGGCCTGCGGCTTGATCTCCTGCGCGGCGAAGACGCCCTTGACCGGGGCCAGCAGCGGGTCCCGGTTGAGGAGTTCGAGGTAGCGGGTGAGCTGTTCGACACCGTCGATCTCGCCGCGGCGCTTGATCTCGACGGCCACCGTGGAGCCGTCGGCGTCGCGGCAGAGGATGTCGACCGGGCCGATCGCCGTGGGGTACTCGCGGCGGATCAGCGACCAGCCGGCACCGAGCACCTCCATCCGGTCCGCGAGCAGCTCCTGGAGGTGTGCCTCCACGCCGTCCTTGATCAGGCCCGGGTCGACCCCGAGCTCGTGGGACGAGTCGTGCAGCACCTCCTCCAGCGTGATGATGAGCTTCTCGCCGGCCTTGTTCTCCACCGTCCAGACCCCGTCGGCCTCCTTGAGGACGCACGGCGGGGACATCCAGTTGAGCGGCTTGTAGGCGCGGTCGTCGGCGTGGATGCTGACGCTGCCGTCGGCCTTGACCAGGATCAGCCTGGTGGCGGAGGGCAGATGGGCGGAGAGCCGACCGGCATAGTCGACTGAGCAGCGGGCAATTACGAGACGCACGGTCGACCACGCTAGCCCACCGGGGCCAGTTGATGCGATTCCGCGACGGCTGGGTGAAGAAAGCGCGAACCCGGCCAACATTGAGGTCCTGCGGTCCGGCTACCGCCCGTCGAGGCCTGGCGCCCCCACCCTCGGGTCGCTACGGTGTGTGACGACACGCTCGCGGGATCGCTGTCAACGGGGATGGAGACTTCAGATGAACGATCCGACGGGATCCGGCCAATCTGGTGCACCGCACTGTGTTTCCGAAGCAATCCACAGGAATGACGGGCCCGCCGCTCCGTTGACTGCCACGCTGTTGTGAGCGCGTTCGGTGTCCGGGACGTCACGTCCCGTGGCGCCGCCGCCGTCGCGAAGGCGCCGGAAACCCCTGTCCCTCGGTGTTCCGGACGCCCCATGCGAAACCACCACCCTCACTGTGAGCTTGACCTACGCACGACCACCCGGGCGCCGCGCGGGTGGACCGCGAGAGGAGAATCCATGTCGCTCGACGTCTCACCGGCCCTGCTGGAGAAGGCCGAGCGGGGCGAGGTCGACGAGCGGGAATTCGTCGACTGCGTCCGCGTCTCGCTGCCGTACGCCTGGGACCTGATCAGCTCGCTGGTCGCCCAGGCGAAGGTCGACGGCACCGACTTCGCCGACAACCAGGTGCCACCGCCCAGCGAGCAGGCCCGTGGCCAGCTGCTGCGCGCCCTCGCCAGCGACGCCATCCGGGGCGCCCTGCAGCGCCACTTCGGGGTCCGGCTGGCGTTCCAGAACTGTCACCGGGTCGCGGTGTTCCTGCCGTCGGAGGCCAACGCGGCGCGGTACGACCGCTTCACCTCGGTCCGGGAGCAGCTGCTCAACCAGTCCGAGGAGCTGCGGGACTGCTGATCGCCTTCCCGCGGTGCCGCGGCGCCGGCCGCCCCGTTCCCCGGTGCGGGGGGAGGGGCGGCGGCCCGGGCCCGTGACCCGTACGGGGCTCAGCCCAGTTGCGGCAGCACCTCGGAGCCGAGCCGGGCGATGTTGTGCAGGGTCGTCTCCTCGTCGCCGCTGCCCTCGGCGAGCAGGGCGAAGCGCCGGATGCCGGTGCGTTCGGCGGTGGCCAGCAGCCGGTCGGCGCACTGCCGCGGGGTGCCCACCGCGTGCAGGTCGCAGAGCAGCTCGGTGTACTGGCGCGGGTCGCGCATCCTGCGCTCTCGGCCGTCCACGGTGCGGTGGGCGCCGAGCCCGTACTCGAACCAGCCAGGCATCGCGTTCAGCAGCGTGGACCGGGCCGCCGCGGCGCGGTCGTCGACCTGGGCCACCCCGGCCGCGACGTGCCGGCGGCCGATCCGGCGCAGCTGCTCCTCGGACCGCCCGGCGGCCAGCCAGGCGGACCGGTAGAGCTCCAGCATCCGCAGCTTGTCCTCGTCCCCGGAGTGCATGCCGAGCAGCATCGGCAGGCCGCGCTCGGCGGCCATCCGCACCCCGCCCGGCGAGGTGCAGGCGACCACCACGGGCGGGCCTGACACCGGCCGCCCGGAGGCGGTGAGCTCCTCGCCGAGGCCCCCGTCGTCCCGGCGCTGGCGCGGGAAGCGCACCGGGCCGGACCGTTGGCCCAGGCCGAGCCAGCTGCTCAGGCCGGGCCGCCGCACTGGCTCGGTGGCCCGCGGCACCACCGCGACCTCGGGGAAGGCGAACTGCGGGCCGTCCGCGCCCACCCGGGAGCCGCGCAGCCAGCGCAGCAGCAGGTCCAGCCGCTCCGGGAAGCCGTTCTCGAAGGCGTCCACGCCGCCGCCGAACACGTCCAGGTCGATCCACGGGCCGCCGCGGCCCACCCCGAGCGTGAACCGTCCGCCGGAGGTGAGGTGCAGCAGCGCGGCCTGCTCGCCGAGCCCCACCGGGTGGCGGGTGGAGAGCACGCTGACCGCCGTGCCGACGCCGATCCGGCGGGTGCGGCCGAGCAGCAGCCCGGCCAGCGTGGCGGCGTCCGGGCACACCCCGTACGGCACGAAGTGGTGCTCGGCCAGCCAGACGCTGTCCAGGCCCGCGCGTTCGGCCTCGACGGCGGAGTGGACGGTGCGCTCCAGCGCCTCGCCGTGGCTCTGCCCGGGGAACTGCGCGGACAGCAGGAACAGGCCGACCCGCACCGGACCGGTGGCCGGCGGCAGCGCGCCGGCCCACTGGGTGGCCGGCAGCGGCTCGCCCGCGACGGCCGTCACCGGGGGGACGGAGGTCAGCGTCGGGCCGGGGGCGGGTGACCGGACCCCGACGGGCCGGCCGCTCTCGGCTCGGGCGCTGGTCTTGCTCATCGTGGGGCCTCCTCGGGTGCGCGCAGGGTCTGCGGGCCCCGCCTTCTCCCCCTGTGGGTATCGGATGTCATGTGCCAATGGCACGCCGAACCCCGAATTTCCCCGATGATCGGGTGGATCTCGGCAAAAACGCCGAAGTGCCGGACGGAGCCGTGGTAGTGGCCGTACGGGGCCCCGGGCGGCCGTAGGCTGGAACGACCCAGAGGCCAGCAGGAGAGGGAGTCCGCCGTGTCGCCGCGCCGCAACCGGATCAAGAGCGCCGCCCCCCACGAGAGCGCAGAACCGGCCGCCCCGCTCGGCGGTTCGCTGCGCCGCACCGAGAGCTACCAGGGCGACGACTGGGTGGTCCAGACGGTCGCCGGGACGGCCGGACGGTTCTACCGCTGCCCGGGCTGCGACCAGGAGATCCCGCCGGGGACGGGCCACGTGGTGGCCTGGCCGATGCACGGCGCGGGCGTGGACGACCGGCGGCACTGGCACCGCGCCTGCTGGGGAGCGCGGGAGCGCCGGGCCTCCAACCTGCTGCGGGGCCGCGGCGCTCCGCGGTACTGACGGCCGGGCCGCCGGGACGGCTACGCGTCGCGCTTCTTGAGCACCAGCGCGCCGCCGACCAGCGCGGCCGCCGTCCAGGCGAGGCAGATCAGGAAGCCGGTCCACGGCCCGTACGGCTGGCCGTGCTGCTCGTACACCAGCAGCATCCGGGAGCCCGCGTAGTCGGGGAAGTAGTGGGCCAGGGTCTTGACCTTCGGCACCGCCGAGAGGATCGGCGAGAGCAGGAAGAAGAACGGCACCAGCACGCCGAGCGCGAGCGTCTGGTTGTGCAGCATCGTGGTGACGCCCGCCGAGAACAGGCAGAGCAGCGTCAGGTACAGCGCCGCCCCGAACACCGCCCGCAGCACGTTCGGTTCGCCGATCGTGGTGGAGTGCTCGCCGAGCAGCGCCTGGCCGGCGAAGAAGGTGGCGAAGGCCGTCACCAGCGAGACCGCGAGGGCCAGCGCGCCGAGCACCACGGCCTTGCCGGTGAGCAGGGTGCCGCGCTGCGGGACGGCGGCCAGGGTGACCCGGACCATGCCGCTGCTGTACTCGTTGCCGATCGCCAGCACCCCGAAGACGATGATCGCCAGCTCGCCGAGCATGATGCCGGAGAAGGACGTCCCGGTGGCGTCGAACGGGGACTGGTCGCCGCGGCGGAACTCGGTGAAGTTGTTGTTGGTGAGCAGGGACAGCAGCGCGCCGATGCCGACCGTGACGACGAAGGTCAGCGCGAGCGTCCAGACCGTCGAGCGGACGCTGCGGATCTTCGTCCACTCGGAGCGCAGGACCGCCGGGAAGGACGCCATCTCAGTTCTCCTCCTGCCGTGCCGTGGTGTTCTGCGGGGCGCCGTCCGCCTTCCAGCCGGCGCCCCACTCGGTGGGCGCGCCGGCCGCGTCCAGGCCCGGTCCGTCGCCCGCGTGGTACTCCACCGAGTCGGCCGTCATCTGCATGAAGGCCTCCTCCAGCGAGGCCTGCTGCGGGCTGAGCTCGTGCAGCACCACGCCCTGGCCGGCGAACAGCTCGCCGAGCCGGGCGATGTCCCCGTCGACCACCTCGTAGGAGCCGTCCGGGCCGGGTTCGTGCCGCAGGCCGGCCCGGGCCAGCACGTCGAGCAGCCGCTCGGGCTCGGGGCCGCGCAGCCGTACGGCGGAGCGGGAGTTGCGCCGGATGAACTCCGGCATCGGCAGGTCGGCGAGCAGCCGGCCCCGGCCGATGACCACCAGGTGGTCGGCGGTGACGGCCATCTCGCTCATCAGGTGGGAGGAGACGAAGACCGTCCGGCCCTCGCCGGCGAGGCGCTTCATCAGGTTGCGGATCCAGAGGATGCCCTCCGGGTCCAGGCCGTTGACCGGCTCGTCGAACATGACGATCTCCGGGTCGCCGAGCAGCGCGGAGGCGATGCCCAGGCGCTGGCCCATGCCGAGCGAGAAGCCGCGGGCCCGCTTGCGGGCCACCGGGGTGAGGCCGACCAGGGCGAGCACCTCGTCGACCCGGCGCTCGGGGATGCGGTTGCTCTGGGCGAGCCAGAGCAGGTGGTCGCGGGCGGTGCGGCCGGGGTGGACGGCCTTGGCCTCCAGCAGTGCGCCGATGTACTTGAGCGGCTCGCTGAGCTGGCCGTAGCGCTTGCCGTCGATGGTGACCCGGCCGGAGGTCGGGCGGTCGAGGTCGAGGATCATGCGCATGGTGGTGGACTTGCCGGCGCCGTTGGGGCCGAGGAAGCCGGTCACCACGCCCTGGGGGACCTGGAAGCTGAGGCGGTCCACCGCGAGGGTCTTGCCGTAACGTTTTGTCAGGTCGTGCAACTCGATCATTCGCGCTCCCTCAGGTCTTTGCCAGGCTAGGACAAAGGGGGTATCGCGGCCCGCTGAGTGGGCCCGCCGGGCGTGCCGGAATAGGTTGGTGGCATGACCCAGCTCCCCTCCGCAGTGTCGGTCCGCGAGAGCGGTACCGGAACACCACTCCTGCTGCTGCACGCCTTTCCTCTGAACGCCTCGATGTGGTCGTCCCAGCTGGACGCGCTGCCCGGCCTGACCGGGGACGAAGCGCGGGTGCTCGCCCCCGACCAGCGGGGGTTCGGCGGCACCGGGCTGGGCGACGACGAGCCCTCGCTGGACCTGGTCGCGGATGACCTCGCGCTGCTGCTGGACGCCGCCGGAATCGAACGCGCGGTGGTCGCCGGGCTCTCCATGGGCGGCTACGCGGCGCTGGCCCTGGCCCGCCGCCACCCCGACCGGCTGGCCGGCCTGCTGCTCGCCAACACCCGGGCCACCGCCGACACCGACGCGGTCCGGGCCAACCGGGAGCGGATGGCCGCCGCCGTCACCGCGCGGGACAGCGTGCGGCTGCTGCTGGACGAGCGGGTCGCGGCCGGGCAGCTCGGGCCGGACTCGCAGCACCTGGTGGAGCGGGTGGAGGCGATGGTCGCCGCCGCGGCGCCGGCCTCCGTCGCCTGGGCCCAGCGGGCCATGGCGGCCCGCCCGGACTCCCTGGACGTGCTGGCCGGCCTGCCGGTGCCGGTCGCGGTCGTGGCGGGCGCCGAGGACGCCCTGGTGGCGCCGGAGGAGGCCGAGGCGATGCTGCGGGCCCGGCCGGACGCCGAGCTGACCGTCCTGCCCCGGGTGGGCCACCTGAGCGCCCTGGAGGCGCCGGAGGCCTTCGACGCCGTCGTGCGCGCCCTGCTCGCCCGGGTGGCCGCCGGATGAGCCAGGAGAGCCAGGACGCGGCGGCCTGGGACTTCTCGGCGCTGGAGGTGAGCGGCCGGATGCCGGTGACCAACCGGGGCGAGGGGCTGGTCGAGCTGACCCTGGAACCGCTCGGCGAGGACTACTGGATGCGCCCGGGGGAGACCTTCATCGTCACCTCGTACGGCGACTACGGGCCCGGGCACCCCTTCGAGGTGCAGTACTGGCCGGACTCGGTGTCGGTCTGGTGCACCTCCTGGTTCGGCACCGTCTCGGACGACGAGGGCAACCAGCTCAGCAGCGGGTACCAGCGGCCGGACGGCGCCTACCCCCGCTAGGGACCCTTCGTCAAGCCGCGCCGGAGGCGATGACGGCGCGACAAGCCGACAGGCCCTCACCCGGGCGGGTGAGGGCCTGCGGTGCGGCTCGGCCGGTGTGCGTCAGCGCGACTGCTGGGCGGGCACGCCCAGGGTGTCGTCGGTCGGCAGCGAGGCGGCGGCGACGGCCGCGCCGGTCAGCGTCGCCAGCATCTCGCGGACGTTGGTCAGCTGGGCGTTGATGCTGTCGCGGCGGTTGGTGAGCGCCGCCAGCTCGCGCTCGGATTCGCTGCGGATGCGGTCGGCCTTGGCGTTGGCGTCGGCCACGATGTCCTCGGACTGGCGCTGGGCCGTCTCGACGGTCTGGCGGGCGCGGCGCTCGGCGTCGGTGCGCAGCTTCTCGGCCTCCAGGCGCAGCTGCTCGGCCCGGTGCTCGATCTCGGCCAGGCGCTTCTCGGCCTTGGCCTGACGGGCGGCCAGGTCGCGCTCGGACTGCTCGCGGCGCTTGGCCAGGTTGGTCTCGAACTCCAGCGCGGCCTGGGCGGCCTTGGTGCGGGTGTCCTCGAAGAGGGCGTCCGCCTCCTCGCGCTTGTTCTGGGCGTCCTTGTTGGCCTCGGCGCGCAGCTGGGCGGCGTCGCTCTTGGACTTGTCGACGATCCGCAGCCCCTCGTCCTCCGCCTTGGCCTTGCGGTCCTTGGCGTAGTTCTCGGCCTCGGTGCGGACCTGCTGGGCGGCGGCCTCGGCGAGCTCGCGGTGCTGCTCGGCGGCGCGGTGCGCCTCGTCGCGCAGGTCCTTGGCCTCCTCCTCGGCGAGTCGCAGGATCTTCTCGACCCGGGCGCCGAGACCGGCGTAGGAGGGCTCCGCCTCGGTGACCGCCGCCTGGGCGGACTGGGTCTCGAGGTGAAGCTCCTCGATGCGCTTCTCCAGCGCGCTGATCCGGGTCAGGGCACTGTCACGGTCGGCCACCAGCTTGGTGATCCGCTCGTCGACCTGGGCGCGCTCGTACCCACGGCGCACCAGGTCGAAGCCGTGAGGGGAGTGACTGTCGCTCATGGGGTTCTGGGCTTCCTGTCGTCAAACCGCTGAGGTGGTTGAGGGAATCCTGACACGGTACCGGAGTGTCGACGGCGTTATGCCGTTCTCTCACGGACAATGACCGCCAATGTCCGCTCAATCGGGTGGTGAGCTCTTGGAGCGATTGCCACCCGACCGGGGGGAGCCAACTCCGGCACCGGCCTTGGCGCCCCCGTCCTTCTTGGTGCTGCTTCCCCCGTTGGCCTGGGCGACCGGTGACGGCGCCTCGAACGCCTCCAGGGCGGACAGCACGTCCTGGACCCTGGAGATCTCGGTGTTGATGTCCTTGCGGCGGCGCACCAGTTCGTCCAGCTCGCGCCGGCCCTCGTCGGTGACCCGCTTCGCCTCGGCCTTCGCCTCGGCGAGCAGCCGCTCGGCCTCCGCCTTCGCCAGCTCGACCTGCTCGTCCGCGGACTCGTCGGCGTCCCGCAGCCGCTTCTCCGCCTCGGTGGAGGCCCGGTCCAGCCGCTCCTCGGCCTCCGCCTCGGACGACCGGAGCTTGGCCTCGGCCTTCTCGATGAGCGCCTCGGCGCGGTCCGTGGAGTTGGCGAGCTTGGTCTCCGCCTCCTTGAGCAGGCCCTCGGCCTTGCGGACGGCGGACAGCCGGACCTTGCTGGCCTCCGCGGAGGCCTCCGAGGTCAGCTCGGCCGCGCGGTCCTCGGCCGCCGCGACCAGGGCCGCCGCGCGGTCCTCGGCCTCGGCGACGGTGGCCACCGCCTGCTCCTCGGCCTCGGTCAGCTGCTCCTGGGCGGCCGTCACCAGCGCGTCCACCCGCTCGCCGGCCGACTTCATGGCCGCCGCGTTCTCCTTGCGGGCGCGCTCGTGCAGGGCCTCGACCTCGGCGTCGGTGCGCTCGCGCAGCTCCTCGGCGCGCTCGCGGATCGCGGTCGCGTCCCGGCGGGCCTCGGCGAGCAGGGTGTCCGCGTCGGAGCGGCCCTTCTCGACCTCGGCCTGACCGGCCGCCTCGCCGGCGGCGACCAGCCGGTCGGCCTCCTTGCGGGCGGCCGCGACCATGGCGTCCGCCTGCTCCTCGGCGGCGGCGGTGGTCGCCAGCGCGGTGGTCTGGGCGTCCTCGCCGAGCGCCTCGGCGTCCGCGAAGGCCTTCTCCAGGACGGACTTGGCGTGCTCGCGGGTGGCCTTGTCGAACTGCTCGGCGGCCTCCCGGGTCTCCGCGTCGTAGGCGTCGGCGCGGGAGTGGGTGGCGGAGTCGTAGTCGTCGGCCAGGGTGCGGGTGGCGAGGGCGTACTCGTCGGCCTCGGCGCGCAGGGCCGCGGACAGCTCCTCGGCGTCGGCGATGCTCCGGGCGCCCTGGGCCTCGGCCTCGGCCACCGTACGGGCGGCCTGCGCCTCCGCGTCGGCGCGCAGCTGCTCGGCGGCCTCCTGGGCGGCCCGCAGCTCGGCCTCGGCCTCCGTGCGCAGCTGCCCGTCGTAGGCCCGGGCCTCGGCGCGCTGCCGGCCGAGCTCGTCCTCGACGGCCTCCCGCTCGGCGGCCAGCTCCAGCTCGGTCTGCTCGCGCAGGGCGGTGGTCTCGGCCTCGGTGCGGGCCCGCAGGTCGGCGGTCTCGCGGTCGACGAGCTCGCGCTGCTCGGCGCTCTCCCGCTCGACCAGGCCGCGCAGCTCGGCGGCGTACGCGTCGGCGGACTCGCGCTGCTCGGTGCTCTCCCGCTCGGCCAGCTCCCGCTGCTCGGTGGTCTCGTACTCGGCGAGGGTGCGCAGCTCGGTGGCGTCCTGCTCGGCGGCCTCGCGGAGTTCGGTGACCTCCTGCTCGGCGGCGGCCCTGAGCGCGGCGATCTGCTCGGCGGCGGCCTCGTGCATGCCGGCCACCGACTGGCGGACCTCGGCGGCCTCGTCCTCGGCGGCGGCCACCAGCTCGGCGCCCTCGGCCTTGGCGGCGGCGATCAGCTCGGCGCGGTCGGCCCTGGCTTGCTCCAGCTCGGCGCCGGCCTCGGCGCGGATGCCGTCGGCGGTGGCGCGGGCCTCGGACAGCTCGCGGCCGGCCTCGGCCCGGACGGTCGAGGCCTGCTCGTTGGCCAGGGCCAGTTCGGCGGCGGCCTTCTCGCGGGTGGCCTTGGCGTCCTTGGCGGCCTCGGCGCGGCGCTGCTCGGCGGTGGCCTCGGCGCGCTCCAGCGCCTCGTCGGCGGCGGCGCGCTGCTCGGCGGTGTGGGCGTCGGCCTGCTCGCGGACCTCGGCGGCGTAGGCGTCGGCGGCGGTCTGCTGCTCGCCGGCGTACGTGTCGGCGGCCTCGCGGACCTCGACGCTGTGCTTCTCGGCGGCCTCGCGGACCTCGACGCCGTACCGGTCGGCGGTCTCGCGGACCTCGGCGCCGTACCGGTCGGCCGCCTCGCGGACCTCGGCGGTCTCCGCCGCGGTGCGCTTGGTGAGGTCGGTGGCGTGCTGTTCGGCCTCGGTGCGGACCCGGTCGGCGTGGGCCTCGGCGGCCTCGCGCTGCTGGGTGGTCTCCTGCTGGGCCAGGGCCCGCAGCTCCCCGGCGGCCTGCTCGGCCTCGGCCCTGGTCTCCGCGGCGTAGGCGTCGGCCGCGGTGTGCTGCTCCGTGGCGTACGTGTCGGCGGCGGTGTGCTGCTCGGTGACGTACGTGTCGGCTGCGGTGCGCTGCTCGTCGGCGTACGTGTCGGCGGCTTCGCGGACCTCGACGCTGTGCCGGTCGGCCGCTTCGCGGACCTCGGCGCCGTACTGGTCGGCGGTCTCGCGGACCTCGGTCGTCTCCGCCGCGGTGCGTTCGGTGAGGTCGCCGGCGTGCTGTTCGGCCTCGGTGCGGACCCGGTCGGCGTAGGCCTCGGCGGCCTCGCGCTGCCGGCTGGTCTCGCGCTGGGCGAGCGCCCGCAGCTCTCCGGCGGCCTGTTCGGCCTCGGCCCTGGTCTCCGCGGCGGCCTGTTCGGCCTGCTCGCGGGCGGCCTCGGCCGCGTCCAGGTGCTCGGAGGTCTCCTCGCGCTCGCGCCGCAGGCCGTCGGCGGCCTCCTCGCGTTCGCGCCGGCTCTCCTCGCGCAGCGCGTTCGCGGCCGCCTCGGCCTCGGCCCGGGCCCGGGCGGCCTCGGTGTCGGCCTCGGTGCGCACCCGCTCGGCGTCGGCCACCGCGGCGTCCCGGACGGCCTTCGCCTCGGCCTGTGCCTCGGTGGTCGTAGCCTCTGCCACGGCGGTCGCCTCGGCGCGCACCCGCTGGTCGAACTCGGTTGCGTCGCGCCGGAGTTCGGCGGTCTCGCGCTCGGCGGCGGACCGGTTCTCGGCGGCCGCGGCCTTGGCGGCGGCGAGCGCGTCCTGGCCCTGCTGCTCGGCGGCCTCGGTGATCTTCCCGGCCTCGGCCCGGGCCCGGGTCAGGGTCTGCTCGGCCCGGCCCTGGGTCTCGGCGGCCTGCTCCTGGGCCTGCTCGCGCAGCCGCTCGATCTCCCCGGCGGCACCCGCGCGCAGCTCGTCCGCGTCGGCCTTGGCCTTGGTGAGCAGCTCCTCGGCGTTCTTCGCCGACTCCTCGATCTGGACCACGGCCTGGCGGCGGGCCTCGCCGCGCACCCGGTCGGCCTCGGCGGCGGCCTGGGCGCGCAGCTCCTCGGCCTCGGCCCGCAGCCGGGCCGCCTCGTCCTGCATCTGCTCGATCCGCTCGCGGATCGCGGCGGCGTCGTCCAGGGCGGCGTTCTGGGCCTGCTCGACGGCGGCCTGGGCCTGCTCGCGCAGGCGCTGCGCCTCGGCGGCGGCCTCGGCGCGGATCCGCTCGGCCTCGGCGGCGGCCTCGCCGCGCACGGTCTCGGCGTCCTGGTCGGCCCGGCCGAGGACCTCCTCGGCGGTCTTGGCGGCCTTGGCGAGGTGGACGGTGGCGTCCTTGGCACCGGCCGCCCGGCCCGCCTCCTCGGCCTCGCCGCGCAGCCGCTGGGCGTCGGCCTCGGCGTGCGCGCGCAGCTCGGCGACGTCCCGCTCGGCCAGGGCGCGGAGTTCGGCGATCGCCGCCTCGGCCTCGGCCTTCAGTTCGGAGGCCACCGACTCGGCGGTGGCCCGCAGCCGCTCGCTCTCCTCGGCGGCGGCGGCCCGGGCGGCGTCGGCCTCGGCCTGCTTGGTGGCGGCCTCGGTGCGGACGCCCTCGGCCTCGGCCCGGATCGCCGAGGCCTCCTTGGTGGCCTGGGCGACCATCCGGGCCACCTCGGCCCGGGCGGTCTGCGAGCGCTGCTCGTTGGCGGCCTCGCCGTCGGCGACCCTGCGCTCGGCGGCGGCCTCGGCGTCGGCCTGGAGCTGCTCGGCGGCCTGCTCGGCCTGGGCGCGCAGTTCGGTGGCCTCGTGGCGGGTGCGCTCCGCCTCGGCGATCGCCTCGGCGCGCAGCCGCTCTATCTCGGCCTTGGCGGCGGCGAGCTGCTGCTCGGCCCGGGCCTGCTCGTTGGCGGCCTGCGCCTTGAGCCGGCCGATCTCGGCCTGGGCGGCGACCAGCTGGCCCTCGGCGGCGGCGTGCGCGGCGGCCAGCTGCTGCTGGGCCTCGCCGCGGGCGGCGTCCACGTCGGCGGCGGCCTGGGCGCCGGCCTGCTGGGCCTGCTCGGAGGCGGCGCGCAGCAGGCGCTCGGCGTCGTTCTGGGCCCGCTGCAGGGCGGCCTCGGCGGCGGCCTGGGCCTCGCCGCGGGCGGCGTCCACGTCGGCGGCGGTCTGGGCGCGGGCGTGGTCGGAGAGGGCGACGGCCTCCGCACGGGCGGCGGCGACCATCCGCTCGGCCTCGGCGCGGGCGTCCTGGAGCAGCCGCTGGGCCTCCTGCTCGGAGCCGGCCCGGGTCTGCTCGGCCCAGCCGTTGACGTGCTGCTCGGCGGAGCGGCGCAGCTCGGCGAGCTCGTCCTCCAGCTGGCGGCGACGGGCGGCGAGGTCGGCTTCCAGCCGGGCGGTGCGCTCGGCGGCCTCGGCCATGATCCGCTGGGTGGCGGCCTGGGAGTCGCGCAGCTGGCGCTCGGCGTCGGCGCGCAGCTGCTGGGCCTGCATCTCGGCGGTGCGGAGCATCTGCTCGGCCTGGCCGGAGACGGCGTCGAAGGCGCGCGGCTGGGCCAGCATCCGGCGGGACTCGTGCAGTTTCGCCCGCAGGACCTCCACCTGGTAGGCGAGGTCTTCGGCATGCTCGACTGCCTTGTCGCGCTCCTTCCGAGTCCGACCCATCTCGGCCTCGAACTGGGAGAGGTGATCGTCAGCCTCGTAGCGGTCGTTGCCCCGCACTCCGCGGTCCCATCCATCTCCTGGTCGCGTCCTCGACCCGGCCGGTTCCGGGCTCCGGTATCCCGGGCGCCGGTCCGACTGGTCCTTGCATCCGCAGCCGGTGGACGGTCCCCCGCCATGCCGGGGCCGCCCGCCGCGGTCGTCGGAATCCGGGGCGCGGGAGCGCGGGGGTGCCGCGTTCCCCCGTCCGAGTGGACTCCTGGGCGAACTCTTGCCTTGTGGAGAATGGTGACAGATCCGTCTTGCGACTGTTCAGCCGTGCCCGCGTAATGGACTCCCCTTGCGACGGGCCGACCGCCGGAGGGCGGACAGGCCTGTCTTCGGCCGTGCCCGTCGCCTCCGTCCCCCGGAGCCTTCGCGCACCTGGGCATTGTAGTGGGAGCGCACTGCGGGGGAATGGCCGCAGGGGTGTTTTCCGGCTCTTCCCGCCAGGTTACTGACGGGTCATGACCGACGGACCGTCGGCTGCCCCCGGGACGCCGCGCGCCCGGGGGCGGGCCGGGAGGGGGTCAGTGCCCGTCGTGGCCCTGCTGCGCGGAGGTGACCAGCTCGGTCAGCACGCCGCCGCAGTCCTTGGGGTGCAGGAAGGTGATCCGCGAACCCATCGAGCCGATCCGCGGCTGGTCGTAGAGGACCCGGACGCCCTTGTCCCGGATGGCCTCGGAGTCGCCGTCCACGTCGGCGGTGCCGAAGGCGATGTGGTGCACGCCCTCGCCGTTCTTCTCCAGCCACTTGGCCACGGTGGAGTCGGGCCGGGTGGGCTCCAGCAGCTGGAGGTACGAGGCGCCGCCGTCGTCGGTGCCGTTGATCCGGAGCATGGCCTCGCGGACGCCCTGCTCCTCGTTGACCTCGGAGTGGAAGACCTCGAAACCGTAGGTGGCGCGGTAGAACTCGACCGTCTTGTCGAGGTCTCGGCAGGCGATGCCGATGTGGTCGATGCGGGTCAGCACGACGGCCTCCGGGAGGTGGGGAGAAGGTGGTGGGGCTAAAGGTGCACCCAGTGCAGCGCATGGCCCGCGACGGGCGCCAGTGCCGGGCGTGCGAGCCTGCTCACACGGCGGGCCGCCCGGCGGGCGGCCCGCGGGCGGTTCACCCGGAGCGGGTCGGCACGGTGTTGACTGGATGGTGCCAGTGCGCTCGATCACACCGTCGCTCCGGTGACGGGCGGGTAACGGGTCAGTACATTGAGCGCATCCTCACCTGGCCACGACGTGCGAAGGGGCCCGTCCCATGACCAACACCACCTCTGTGATCGTTGCCGGTGCGCGGACCCCGATGGGTCGCCTGCTGGGTTCCCTCAAGGGCTTCTCCGGCGCCGACCTCGGCGCCGTCGCGATCAAGGCGGCCCTGGAGCGGGCCGGGATCACCGGCGAGCAGGTCCAGTACGTGATCATGGGCCAGGTGCTCCAGGCCGGCGCCGGCCAGATCCCGGCCCGCCAGGCCGCCGTCAAGGCCGGCATCCCGATGAACGTCCCGGCGCTGACCGTCAACAAGGTCTGCCTCTCCGGCCTCGACGCCATCGCGCTCGCCGACCAGCTGATCCGGGCCGGCGAGTTCGACATCGTGGTGGCCGGCGGCCAGGAGTCGATGACCAACGCCCCGCACCTGCTGCCGAAGTCCCGCGAGGGCTTCAAGTACGGCGCGATCGCGATGCTCGACGCGATGGCCCACGACGGCCTCACCGACGCCTACGAGAACATCCCGATGGGCGAGTCCACCGAGAAGCACAACACCCGCCTGGGCATCCCGCGCGAGGCGCAGGACGAGATCGCCGCCGCCTCCCACCAGCGGGCCGCCAAGGCGCAGGCCGACGGGGTCTTCGACGCCGAGATCGTCCCGGTCGCCATCCCGCAGCGCAAGGGCGAGCCGGTGCTGTTCAGCCAGGACGAGGGCATCCGCGCGGACACCACCGTGGAGGGCCTGGCCAAGCTGCGCCCGGCCTTCACCAAGGACGGCACGATCACCGCCGGCACCTCCTCGCAGATCTCCGACGGCGCCGCCGCCGTGGTCGTGATGAGCAAGGCCAAGGCCGAGGAGCTGGGCCTGACCTGGATCGCCGAGATCGGCGCGCACGGCAACGTGGCCGGCCCGGACAACTCGCTCCAGTCGCAGCCGTCCAACGCGATCAGGCACGCGCTGGCCAAGGAGGGCCTGGAGGTCGCCGACCTCGACCTGATCGAGATCAACGAGGCCTTCGCGGCCGTCGCCCACCAGTCGATGAAGGACCTGGGCGTCACCTCGGACATCGTCAACGTCAACGGCGGCGCCATCGCGCTCGGCCACCCGATCGGGATGTCCGGCGCCCGCGTGGTGCTGACCCTGGCGCTGGAGCTGCAGCGCCGCGGCGGCGGGGTCGGCGCGGCCGCGCTGTGCGGCGGCGGCGGCCAGGGCGACGCGCTGATCGTGCGCGTCCCGAAGGCCTGACCGGCTCCGACCCGACTTCGGGGCGTGTCTGACAGTTCCCGCCGGGTGCGCGACGCCGGTGCACGCACCTCGCCGCGTTGTCGTCGGTCGCCGATGCTCCGCATGGACTCCCTCCTCCGCCTTGCGATGC
>NZ_JBHVEU010000015.1:0-45472 GCF_042802075.1 Kitasatospora sp. NPDC057518 | reverse complement strand
GGCGGACCGTGACCGATCCGGTCGCGGTCCGCTCGAACCCTCACGACGCGCTGGTAGTCCGCCGACCCCGGCCCGTGCGCTGTCGCCCCCCTCACCAGGCGACCGGCAGGACGAGCGGGCGGGTGAACAGGTTGTCCTCGTCCCAGGGGAGTTCGTCCGCGTCGATCGCGAGGATGAGCCTCGGGAACCGGGTGAAGAGTGCTTCGAAAGCGATCCGCAGGTGCGCCCGGGCCAGTGAGGCGCCCAGGCAGAAGTGCGGGCCGGCACCGAAGGTCCTCGATCCGTCCGTACGGCGGTGGATGTTGAACCGGTGGGGGTGCTTGTAGTGATCCGGGTCCCAGGTCGCCGCGATCATCGGCGTGACGACCGACTCCCCCGCGCGGATCGGCACGCCGCGGATCTCGGTGTCCTCCAACGCGACTCGCGGGTTGGACAGGTAGCCGTTGTGGTGGAACCGCAGGACCTCCTCCACGACGGCGGGCCACAGCCGCGGGTCTTCGAGGACGCTCTGCAGCTCCTCGGGGTGCCTGAGCAGGGTGACGATGCCCGTGGACGCCGAGGAGACGAGCGGTTCGATCCCGGTGACGAGCAGGTAGCTGACGGTGCCGTGCAGCTCGTCGGAGGTGATCTCGTCGGCCTGGCGGGCCGCGATCAGGGCGCCGATCGGTTCGGTCGGGTCGGGGGCGGACCACTTGTCCGCGACGATCTCGGCGGCCAGCGCGCCGATCTGCTCGGTGGCGGCCGAGACGTCCGTCCGGTCCGCGTTCTGGCTGGTCTGCTCACGGAAGCAGCCGTGCAGCGCCTGGCGCCGGTCCGCCGGGATGCGGAGCAGCCCGCAGCTGACCCGCAGGGCGAGGGGCGCCGTGTAGGCGCTGACCAGATCCGCGGGGTTGCTTCCCGCGGCCATCGCCGTCAGCAGGTCCTCGGCGTGCGCCGCGATGGCGGTGGAGTACCGTTCGGCGGCTCGCCGGTTGAACAGCGGGTTGAGGATCTGCCGCACCCGGGTGTGCCGGGGCGGGTCCAGGTTGAAGATGCCCCCGGGCACGGAGTTGAAGTCCTCGCCGATCAGTCGCGGCGCGCCCGGGTAGACCAGGTCCCTGGAGAAGCGCGGGTCGGTCAGGACTCCGGTGATGTCGTCGTGGCGGGTCAGCAGCCAGGTGGTCTGCCCACTGGGCATGCGCAGCGGGCAGACCGGGCGCTCCCGCCGCAGCGTGGCGTACAGCGGCGGCGGGGTCCCGTGCTCCCCCGCGGGCAGCGGCCACTGGAGGATGTCGGTGTCCGACAGGGTCACGACTGGGCTCCTCTGGTACCGGCGTTCGGCGGCGCGGCCTGCTCGACGGCCGGTGCCACGGCCGGCTCGACGGCCAGTGCGATGGTGGCGAAGCCGTGGCCCGGCGCCGGCGCCAGGGCCGGGACCTCGCCGTTCCACAGGGCGAGCTGCAAGGGCCAGGGACGGTTGTAGAGGAGGAGGGCGGTCCGGGTCCCCGTGATGCCGGGCAGGTCCAGGACGAGCGGGAGTTCGGCGAGGACGTAGCCGAGGTTGAGTTCGATCTGCGCCGGGGTCGGTTCGCCGCCGAGGACCGTCATGAGGTAGCCGCGGGACGCCTCCCGGCACAGTTCCCGTAACCGGCCGTCCGAGCGGAAGGCGTCGTCGACCTGGGCGCGCAGCTCGCGGTAGCGCTTCCGGTTGATGAGCCGGGTCCAGCTGTTGACCCGGTCGTGCGGGTTCGGGCCGGAGGCGTGGAGGGCACGCCGTGCCGCCGCGCGCATCCTGCGCACGGCCCGGGTCGCGCTCTGTGCGGCCTCCCGGGGTGCCCGCCCGCAGGCGATGAGGCCGAAGGCCGTCTCGTAGCCGGGCAGGACGGCTTCGACGTGCCGAAACCTTCCGGCGGCCCAGGCCAGCAGGGTCTCGACGGTCGCGGGCCGGTAGAACCCGTTGAACGGGCTCAGTCCGAACACCGCGGCCTCACCGGTGTCGAGGATCTCCCGAGACTGCTCGTTGAGCGGGTGGACCGTGACGGCTTCCGCCGGGACCGCGATCACAGGCTCCGCCGCCAGTACGCGCCGCAGACGTCGATCCGTCGGATCGGGTCGTCGATCCGCTGCTCCTCACGGAAGTCGTGCACAGCGGCCCGGCACGCCGGGATGACGTAGTCGTCGATGATCACGAACCCTCCGGTGGACAGCCTGGGGTACAGGTGGGTCAGGGCGTCCCAGGTGGATTCGTAGAGGTCGCCGTCGAGCCGGAGCAGTGCCAGCTTCTCGACCGGCGCCTGGGGCAGGCTGTCCCGGAACCGGCCCGGGAGGAAGGCGACGTGGTCGTCCAGCAGCCCGTAGCGGCGGAAGTTCTCCGCCACCTCCTCCTGGGGCACGCCGAGGACCCCGTTGGCCTCGTGCAGGGCCAGTTCGCGGTCGAGGGGGTGCCCGTCCGCGCCCACCTCGGGGATGCCGGTGAAGGAGTCGGCCACCCACACGCGGCGGTCGGTGATGCCGTGCGCCTTCAGGAAGGCACGCATGAAGATGCAGGCCCCGCCGCGCCAGACGCCGGTCTCGATGAGATCGCCGTCGACGCCGTCCGCGACGACCCGCTCCAGGCAGTCGTGCAGGTTGTCCAGCCGCTCCCTTCCGATCATCGTGTGCGCGGCAGCGGGCCAGTCCAACCCTCCGTGCCGCTCCTCGGCCTGGTAGCCGGTCGGTCCGTCCGGAGTGAGCCCACCGTCCTGGTAGATGACATTGGTCAGGACCTTCTTCATGAGGTCCAGGTAGAGGTGCCCGTCACTGTCGCAGTCATCCACTGGCTGTCTCCCTGGCAGGTCGGTTCTGGTCCGGATCGGTCCGGACCGGATCGGATCGGATCGGTCTGGATCGGTCCGGAGGGCTTGGCGGACGTCACGCTGGTGGTGCGGACCACCCGCGGTCGATGAAGTCGGGAGCGCCCTCCTCGGAGTTGACGCCCTTCTCGACGAAGGCGAGGTTGTGGTAGACCGTCAGAGCCACGGCATGCCGGTCGGCGTAGGACGGTCCGGGCGCTGCCGCCGGTGGCACCCACTCCCGGTGGTGCAGGCCGTCGACGAGCTGCTTGAGCAGGCCGACCGAGGTTCCGGGCCCGGCGACGGGGCCGGCGGTGCCGCCGTAACCGGGCCAGTAGGCGGTCTGGAGATCCTCGACGACGTACAGCCCGCCTGGCCGCACGTGCGGGAACAGGGCGGTGAAGGAGGCTCGCACATGGGCGTTGAGGTGACTGCCGTCGTCGATGACGATGTCGAACGGCCCGAACCGACGGCCGAGGTCGTCCAGGAGTCCGGGGTCGCCCTGGTCCCCGACGGCGGTGGCGATGCGGGGGCCCCGAACACCGGGTTTGGGGACGATGTCGAGCCCGAGGACCAGTCCCGCCGGGAAGTAGCGCTGCCACATGCGCAGTGACGCGCCGCCCTGGTCGGGTGCGTCGTAGCCGCCGATCCCGATCTCCAGCACTCGGACCGGCGCGTTCCGGAAGCGGGCGAAGTGCCGCTCGTAGTACTGGGTGTACCAGTGGAGGTCGGCCCACTTGTCCGAGCCGAACCGGGTCGAGAGCCCGCCGAGGTCGACCGGGTGCCGTTGGCAGGCGGCCACGACCGCCTGGACCGCGACCGCCAGCCGCTGGCGTTCGCGGACGATCGCGGTGAGCCCACCGGGGGCCGGGTTTGGAGCATTCAGCTCGGCGCAGGTGGTGACCCGCCGACTGGTCCGGCGATCGGTGCCGGGGCCGTAGAGGCCGCGCAGGAGGTCGACGGCGTCATGGGTGATCCGCACCGGCGCCGCCTGCCAGCCGTCCCGCTTCGAGGTCAGCCCGTCGCGGTCGACGGTGAGGAGGCGACAGGCCCGTTCACCGCCCGACGTGAGCTCGAAGGCGAGGTGCGCGGCGCCGTCCACCCGCACCGGATCGCACCGCACGGCCAGTTCCTCGACGACGACCTCCGCGACCCGGTCGAGCCCGAGGTCGGCGACGGCCCGCGCCAGCCGGTGCTCGTCGGCCGCCGCACGCAGCAGCGGTTCGATCGCGGGCCAGCCGGGGCCGGCCGCCGCGCCCACGGGGGCGTCTCCGGCCGGTGCCACGGTCGGGGCGCCGACCGGTCCAGGGCCGGTGCGGGTCATGACGCGGCCTCGACCAGCTGCCGGACGACCCGCTCGGGGCCGGGCATGGCCTTGATCTCCTCCCGGACCTGCCGGCAGGCCTCTCGGATCCGCCGGTCGGTCAGTGCGCGGCGGATGCCGTCGGCGAGTGCCGCGGGGTCGATGTCCCGGTCGGGGAACGCCACCCCCACCCCCCGCTCCACCACCGCTTGTGCGTTCACCGGCTGATCCGCCACCTGGGGCAGGACCAGCTGTGGCACCCCGTTGGCGAGTGCGGTGAAGGTGGTGCCCGACCCGCCGTGATGGACGACGGCGGCGCAGCTCGGCAGCAGAGCGCTGAGCGGCGCCCAGTCGACGGCACGGAGGTTCGGCGGGAGCGGCCCCAGGCCGGACAGATCCGCCCCGCCCGTGGTGAGGACGACCTCGGCGTCCTCGGCGGCCAGCGCGTCGACCACGTCCCGCAGGACCGGGGTTCCACCGACCGCGGGAAGCACCGATCCCCAGGTGACGCAGATGCGTGGGCGCCGCGGCGCAGTGCTCACCCAGTCGGGCAGCACGGCACCGCCGTTGTACGGCACGTACCGCATCGGCCATCCGGCCTTGGCGTCCGGAGGGCGCAGGCTCTCCGGGCACAGGTCGACCGTCGCCACCGGACCGGTGAGCGCACCGGTGATCCCGTGGCGTGCCCGCACGTCCTCCAGTGCGCTCAGCACCGCGGCGAAGGACGGATAGGGCAGCCCGATCCCGTGCATCACGCAGGGGATTCCGGTGGCCTCGGCGGCGAGCTGACCGCCGGCCAGGAAGGTCGTGAAGACCAGGAGGTCCGCGCGCCACCGGCGGATCAGGTCCACGGTGCCGTCCACCATCCGGCCTCCCACCCCGAGGACCAGGGCGGCGACGTCCTCGCGCGCGGGGTCCGGCCGATCGGCGGCCGTCGGGCCCGGCCGGTCCGCCGCACCGGTGAACCGGCGCCAGGCGTCGGACAGGTCGTACCGGTCCGGCCGGTTCTTCGTGACCCGGACACCGAGCCGGTGGTAGGCGTCGGCGGCGTCGCCGTCGGATACGTCCACGGCGGCCAGGCCCGAACGCGCGGCCATGTCCAGGCTCGGTCCGGTCGCGGCCACGAGTACCTCGTGACCGGCCGACTGCGCCGCCCACATGGTGGGCACCGCGGGCATGAGGTGGCCGACCCCGGGTGCCACCACGAACAAGATGCGCACGAAGTGCTCCTAACCGGCTGGAGGCATCGAGGACCGCCGAATTCGGCGTGATTCGTTGGGATTGTCCAGCTCGGCCACACCGTATTCAAGTACGCCGGGCCGGGACCGTCACCCCGAGACCGATCGCACCGGATTGCCTGGCACGCGCATTCCGGGGGAGCTTGACCGGAGGCAACGGACACGAGAACGTGTCACGCGACGGTCATTCCAACAGAGTTCGGACAAAGGGATTTCATGTGATGAGCACATTCTCAGATCCCATGGCGGACAGGAAAGCCGATTCGGCCACACCCATCGAATGTCTCAGGCTGGCCGGAGACGACACCCGCTCCCTGCACTCCGTCGTCCACTCCTTCGAACTGGCCGACCTCACGGCCGTGTTGGTCGACGAGATCCTGTTCCGCTGCGATCCACCGGGCAACGCCGATCCGGTCACCGTCGTCCTGGACGTCACGCGCGGCGAGGAGCGGGTCAGCACCTCCTTTCTCGTCCAAGCCGGTCGACCGGTCGGCCTGAACGGTGCGGACGGCCCGGCCGCACTCTTCCGCATCGAATACGATGTGCTCGACCTGGTACGGGAGTTGTTCGGGCCGTCCGCGCCCGGCGGGCCGGCGAACCGACGGACCGAGCTGCGGTTCGTCCCGGAGTCCATGACAGTGGAGGGTGTTCGCCCGCTCGGCTCGATCATGGCGGCGGCCAGTACCGTCCTCACCGGCTGCTCCTCCGACCACCCCGGACTCGCCCGGCTGGCCCTGCGCCACGACTCGGACAAGTGGGGCGGCCTGCACTGGTTCGCCGCCCTGTACGAACGCCACCTGCGCCAGCTGCGCGACCAACCCGTCCGAGTGCTCGAAATCGGAATCGGCGGATACGACCACCCCACCCTGGGTGGCGGGTCATTGAAGATGTGGAAACACTACTTCCCGCGCGGTCTGGTATTCGGCGTCGACCTGTACGACAAGAGCGGCCTCGACCAACAGCGCCTGCACACACTGAAGGCGGACCAGAGCGACCCCGCCCAGATGATCGAAATCGCCGAACGGCACGGTCCGTTCGATATCGTCATCGACGACGGAAGTCATATCAACGAACACGTCAGGACAACATTCCGGGCGCTGTTCCCCCACATCCGCGCCGGAGGCCTCTACGTCATCGAGGACCTGTGGACCTCCTACGCCCCGGGCTTCGGCGGAAACGAGGACCCGGAGGCGTGCGACAGCACCACGCTCGGCCTCGTCAAACGGCTCGTCGACGACCTGCACTACGAGGAGCAGCCGTTGAAGACCACCGGCGGAGTCGGTCCGTCCCTGGCCGGAATGCACCTCTACCGCAACATCGCGTTCCTGGAGAAGGGCCGCAACGCCGAAGGGGGGATCCCGGGCTGGATCCGCCACTGAGCCTGCAACACCGCTCGTGACACAGGCAGAGCCCGGCGAAGAGCCAGGCGGACCCCAGCACGGCGCGGGCCTCGTCGAGGGTGCGACAGTGCGTCCGACCGGGGTCGGCGATCATCAGCTCGCAGTCCCGACCGGCGGTCAGGAAACGAACCGCCCGGGGCGGTCGGCGACCGACCGTCCCGGGCGCCGGACCGCGCCCGGCGGCCCCGTCAGGACCACCCCCACTGCGGCTTGGCGCCGTAGGGGCCGTCCTCGAGGCCGATGTCCCCGTACTGGTACTTGTTGTTGGGGAGGGCGAAGACGTACTCGCGCGGGTCGGCCGCTGCGCCCTCCAGCTTCTCCGGGACGCTGTGGTAGCCGAGCGCGTAGAGGTTCTTGGACGGATCCCAGCTGTTGTAGCAGGCGATGGCCTTGAGCTTGGTCTTCATGTGGGCGTCGGGGATGTTCAACACGTAGGCGGCGCCCCTGCTGCGGTCGGGGAGCTCGTGGTCGTAGGCGTAGACGAAGTTGAAGCGCACATCGGTGAGCTTGCCCTCCCTCGCCAGCTGCACGGCCGCGTCGGTGATCGCCTTGTGGGTCGCGCTGACCTCCAGCCAGCCCGCGGTGAACTTGTGCGAGGCGCCCGGGTACTGATCCGCGATGGACGCGATCTTCGACTTGACCGTGCTGGTGAACTTCTTGAAGGCGTCGTCCCCGCCCCACGCGGAGTCGGGGAGCTTGAGGTTGATCACCTTGTCGACGCCGAGGCGGGCCGCCGAGGCCATGAACTCGGCGGTCCGGGCGGGCACGATGACGCTGTCACTGGCGCTCGCAGGTATGGTCGGCCAGTTCAGCCCGTGGTGGCCGCGGGCCACGCACGGATGCCGGCGGTCCTCTGTGGTCATCGGACAGGGATCGGCGTTCATCCGCCTCGCCAGCCCGTCGTTCTCACCCCGTGTCACCAGCACCAGGTACACGGGCCGTCCGGCCGCCTTGTGCTCCAGGATCGACCCGGCCAGACCCAGCGCCTCGTCGTCCTGGTGCGGCGAGTAGAAGATCGCCGGGGCTGACGCGGCCGACGCCCTGGCCCCCGACAGGCCGGTGCCCAGGAGCGTCGCACCGGCCAGCGCCCCTGCCGTCAGCACCCGCCGCCGGGACAGACCCGCCCCTCCGTTGTCCACCATTGCCGCCTCCTGCCGGCCCCACCGGGCCGGCCCGTACCCCGGCCCGCCGTCGCCGGTGGCAGCGGAGGAGTCGAAGCGGTGGAGGAAGTGACGATCGGCCATGGGCAGGCTCCTTGGACAGCGGCCCCACGGGGGCGGCACGGGAAACGGGAGTCGACGGTGCCGGCGGACGAACCACCAGGTCACGCCCCCGACGCTACAGAGCGCCCCCGTCACCCGGCGTCACCCACCGGAACGGGGACCGCACTCCCGCTCCCACCCTGGCCCGGCACCGTGCTCCCGGGTCCCACCCCGCCCATCGGCGGGGGTGGCGGCGCACCGAACCGGCTCCACGGCCGGCGGATCCGCCCCGCCGGACGCCTCGCCCTGCCCTGCCCGGTCGTGCGGGAGCACGGGACGTCGGACCGGTCGACTTCCCGTGCTCCCGGTGCGGCAGGGAGCCAGCTACCTCGCGCCGGCGCACAGCGCGGGGCTCGTCCTCATGGGGTCGGTGCCGGCCGGAGCACGAAGCCGCAGTTCAAACCATGCGAGGATCAGGCCCGGGTGCGATTGCATCGGCTGTGCTGAGGACGTTTTCACGACGGTGAGGATCGTTCGCCCCACGACGGCCTACCCCGCACGCGTTCCGCGCGGCCGAGCCGTGGACGGCGGCTCAGCGGTGCTCGGGGTTCCCAGTCTCCCTCCACACTCGGACCGGGCACCCAACCTCGCGTACCGGTCACATTGCGGCGGTGGCACTTACCGGCGTGATTCGGCAGGATCCCCTTCATGAGGTCTCAGGACACAGGGTTGTCACCCGCGTGGGTCGCGCGGAAGGTCGTGGCGTACGACGAACTCCAGGCCGTGGCGGGCTCGCTGTGGTGGTTGCAATCCGACCCCGATCGCGGCGGCGTCCGGCGCGTGATGTGTTCGGAGGGCTCCGGCAACGCCTTCGCGGTGACGCCATCCGACTTCTCCGTCGGGGGTGAGCTCCACGCCTACGGCGGCGGCAGCTTCGCCGTGGTGGAGGGCGCGGTGTGGTTCGTCGGGGACGGCGGCTCCCTCTTCCGCCAACCGCTCGGCCGCGCGCCGGACAGGATCGTGTCCATCCATGGCTCCGAACACTATGGCGACCTCACTCCGGGCCCGGACGACAGCGTCTTCGCGGTCCGTGGTGACGGCGCTGCGGACGAGATCGTCGCGGTGACTCCGGCCGGAGACGTTCAGATCCTGGTTCGCTCCTCCGAGTTCCTCTCCTGCCCCCGGCTCGCCGGGGACGCCCTGGCGTACCTGGAGTGGGGCCGGGACCAGATGCCTTGGGACAGCTGCCACCTCCTGCTGGCCGACATCCGTTCCGGCCGCCCCGGAGCGGGCCGGGTCGTCGCAGGCGGCTCCTCGGAGTCCGTGGTCCAGCCGTCCTGGGGACCGGACGGGTCGCTGTACTTCATGTCCGACCGAACGGGTTGGTGGAACCTCTATCGGCTTCGCGACGACACGGTGACGCCGGTCCTGCCCATCGATGCGGACTGCGCGCCGGCGCCCTGGGAAGCGGGCTACCAGTCGTACGGATTCGCCCCCGACGGCACCGTCGTGCTGACCGTCCTGAACGGGTTCTCCACCGAACTCGTCGCCGTCGATCCCACCGGCGGTCGGCGCCGGCTCGGCCCGAACCTCACCTCGGTGAAGCCGTACATCGCGGTCGACGAAGGCCGGCTCGCCGTGATCGGCTCCTCCCCCTCGTCCGCCCCCGGGCTGTGGTCGCTCGACCTCGCAGCACAAGCCGACGCCCCGGCCGTCCCGGTGGGCACCCGGTCAGGGGCCGTTCCGCCTTGGACGCCCGTCCCCCCGTCGCTCGACACAGCACCGGGTGCGGACGGTCCTGTCCGCTTCCTGCTGCACCGGCCTTCGGGAACAGCGGCGCCCGTACCGCTTCTGGTGCGGGCGCACCCCGGTCCGACGGACGATGTGCCCCTGCGGCTGGACTGGACGACCCAGTTCTTCGTCAGCCACGGCTTCGCCGTCGCCGAGGTCCTCTACCGGGGCAGCACCGGCCTGGGTCGCGCGTTCCGGCAGGTGCTGCACGGCCATTGGGGCGAGTACGAGGTCGAGGACTGCGCCGCCGTGGCCGAGCACCTGCGCTCGACCGGCGCGGCACTGCCCGGGGCGATGTTCATCAGCGGCGCGAGCGCCGGCGGGTACACGGCGCTCCAGGCGGCGAGTCGTCCGGGGCCGTTCACCGGTGCGACGGCCACCTCGGCGATCATCGACCCCGCACGGTGGGAGCTGTCCGTCCCGGAGTTCCAGCGCCCCCACGCGGCCGCCCTCCGCGGGCCTGCCGGAGCCGTTACGCCGGAACGGATCCGTTGCCCCATGCTGGTGATCCACGGAACCGCCGACACGATCACCTCCGCCGAGGAGGCGATGCAGTTCGCGCAGGACCTGGCCGCCCTCGGCGGTGACCACGACAGCCTGCTGCTGGAGGACGGCGACCACTACCTGTCGGCGCCTGCCGCCCGGGAACAGGCCCTCCGCGCCGAACTCGACTTCTACCGCCACCTCATGACCCGCCCAAGAGCTTGACGGCCATGTCGTCGGCCTCGGGTAGCACGGCCCGGGCGAACTCGCGCAGCTCCCCGGCCCGGGCGTAGTCGGCATGGACCCGCAGCTCGGCCAGGGCCACGGCCTGGTCGACGGGCTCGCTGCGACCTCCGCCCTCGGCGACCAGGACCAGCTGCTCACCCTGTGGTTCGACGGCGGCGGCGCGGAAGCCAGTGAGGGCGTTGGCGTGGCCGTCCTCGACGGCGGCCTGGGCGCGCAGGCCGAGCGCGCCGCACTCGGGAAGCTCGTCGGCCGTGCCGCCGCCGTAGGTGGAGCTGGTGATGCCGCGCCGCAGCACCCACACGGCGTGGGTGCCTTTCTCCTGCTGCGCGAGGCAGGCCAGGGCGGTGAAGGCGTCGGCGTCGGCGCCAACGACCGCCAGCGGAGCTGATTGATCGGCGGCCCTTCGATGTGTCAACTGCGTCGGCCGGGGCTTCGTTGGCAGTCAGGTGCGGAATGTGCCAACGTTCTCCTTCTGGGGATCGCGGGACGCGTCGTGCGGAGGGTGCCTTGACAGGCAATGTCGGCATGTTCATGAGCAAGATATCCGTCAAGAACTTCCGTTCATGTCGGGACACGGTGGTCGAGTTGCAGCCCGACATCACCTTGCTCGTCGGGGAGAACAATTCCGGCAAATCGAACGTCATAGAGGCGTTGCGACTGGCGACCTCGCCTCTGAACCCCAGGAGCGCCCGGTGGTTCGACGAGGCGGACCGTTCACACGGATGCGAGGACCAGGACGTCGAGTTCGGTGTCGAACTCGACGGACTGACTCCGATGCAGCAGTCCCAGTACCTCGCCGCGCTCGACGTACCCTCCAAGCGGGCCTACTTCACCACCCGGTACCGATTCATTGGAGACACGACCCGGCAGCGACGCCCGGTCCACAGCGCGGGCCTCACCGACGGGCCGGATGCTGAACCGGAGAAGCGTGACCAGATCACCCATGTCTACCTCGCGCCGCTACGGGACGCCCAGCGGGAACTGGGCTCGGCGGAGAACAGCCGGCTCACCAGGGTCATTCAGCAGCTGACCAGTGAGGGCGAGCGGGACATCTTCCTGAAGAAGGCCAACACTGCCTTCGAAGAGCTGAGGGAAGACCCGGTCCTCACCAAGACATCCGAGGCGATCCAGGGACACCTCAGCGGCCTGACGCAGGCGGTGCGGGGCCAGTACGTCGATGTGGGGTTCCACGACTACGAGCTCAACCGGCTCACACGTGCACTTCGCCTCAAGATGTCCGAGCACGGCATCGATCCGGCAGATCTCGCGGACTCGGGGCTCGGCTACGCGAACCTGCTGTTCATCGCGACGGTCGTCCTGGAACTCTCCAAGGCGAAGGACTCCGAACTCACCCTGTTCCTCGTGGAGGAGCCCGAAGCGCACCTGCACCCACAGCTGCAGGCGGTACTGCTGGACTACCTCCAGGAACAGGCCCGGGGCTCCGCCAAGGACGACAGGCAGGAACCGGCCGGTCGGATCCAGGTCGTGGCGACGACACACTCCGCCCATCTGGCGAGCGCGGTGGGCATCGACAACGTCGTCGCACTGCGCAGCAGCGCGGTCCCCGAACCGGAGGGCGAGGGCGAGTCCCCGGCCCAGAGGGGGCGGAACACCACCCAGGCTGTCCCGCTGCGCCGGCTGCCGTTGAACGACCGAAGCCGTCGGAAGATCAACCAGTACCTCGATGCGACCCGCGCTGCACTTCTCTTCGCCCGGAAGGTGATTCTCGTCGAGGGAATCGCCGAGGCGGTGCTGCTGCCGGTGATCGCCAAGCACTGCCTGTACAAGGGCGACGCTCCGGAAGACGTCGCCCGGCGGAGAGAGTTCCAAGCGGCCACGATCATCAACGTGGGCAGCGTCGACTTCCGCCCCTACATCGAGCTGCTTCTGGGGGCGGTCAACGGCTGCCGTCTGCTGGACCAGCTGGTGGTCATCACGGACGCGGATCCGGAGATCCCTGACGACCTCGCGCCGCCCGCCGACGGCCACGAGACATCGACCGGATTGCCGCCCTCCTCCACGGAGGGCGAAGAGGCGAGTGCCGACGAGCAGGACGAAGACGACGAACCGACTGCCTGGAACCGCAGCAACGACCTCCTGGAGGTGGCCAAGCAACTCGGCGCAGGAGACCGGCTGATCGTCGCGGAGGCCAAGTACACCCTCGAAGCCGACCTTCTTGCCCCACAAGGCAACGACAAGGTCTTGGGCGCCGCCTACCTGGCACAGCACAAGCGGTCCAAGAAGCACTGGGATGCCATCACGGCCGCGGACGAGCCGGCACTCGCCTTCTATAAGAAGCTCAGGGACAAGAAGAAGCCCTTCATCAGCAAGGGCGAGTTCGCGCACGACGTCGCACTGCTCCTCCAGGACGGCGAGCCCTTCACCGTGCCGGACTACCTTCGCAGGGCGATCGATGCCGTCGTCTCCAACACGACCGCCCCTGAGACCGGAGACGGCGAGTGATGCCGGAACTGACCGATGACCAGCGCGCCCTCGTCGAAGAGGTGGCCGAGAGCGCCTTCGTGACGGCCTGCCCCGGGGCCGGCAAGACACGCGCTGTCGTCGCACGATACCTGCGCCGCGTCGAGGAGGAGCCGCGAAAGGGCATCGCTCTCGTATCGTTCACCAACGCCGCGGTGGACGAGGTCCGGAGCCGTTGCGCCGATCGGCACGACGCGATGAAGGCCCCGCACTTCGTCGGGACCTTCGACAGCTTCATCGCCCGTTACCTCGTGGCTCCCCTCTACCGAGCCGTCTTCAAGGTGAGCCCGAGGCTCGTCCAGTCCTGGAACGACATCGGGCTGTCATCCTTCCGACTGCCAATCAAGGCCCGAATACCCGACGTTGAGCTTTCGTGGTTCGACTTCGACGGCACGGGTCGTGCGGAGCTGCGCCCCGAACGGATTCCGCGCCAAGCAGGATCTGAGCTCACGGGCCTGCTGACCGGTACTCGACGGGTGGACGCCGAGCGCAGAGCTGGTGCGATCCACCAGGGGCTTCTCAGGGCGGGAACGCTCACGTGTGACACATCCCGGCGTCTCGCCTGCGCTTGGCTCGCAGATCCCGCCATGCGAGCCGCGATCCAGCCGCTCATCGCCAACCGTTTCGCGGAGATCGTCGTCGACGAGGCGCAGGACTGCGGCGAGGACGAGCTCGTGATCCTCCAGTTCCTGCTGGAGTGCGGTATCCGGATTCTGATGATCGGCGACCTCGATCAGTCGATCTACGAATTCCGACGCGCGGTGCCCGAGCGGGTGAAGGCGTTCGGAGCCGGACTTCCCCGCCAGCTCAGCTTGAGTGACAACTTCCGCAGCACGTCGGCCATATGCGCCATCAACTCCTCACTCCGGGTCAGTGGGCAGCCGGACCGGGCCAGTGGCCCGCATGCGGGGAGCACCGTCCCGGTCCACGTCATCGGCTACCGCCGGGCCGAGGAAATCGCGCCCCTGGTGCTGTCCGTAGCGGCGGAGAACGGGCTCTCCGCCCGCCAGACGATCATCGTCTCGCACGGAGGAGCCGATGCCCTACGGGCAGTCGGCGCTGCCGGGACCGACCTGGTCGGCGCCAACCGTGTCGCCGCCGTTGTCGACGCCGGCCACAAGCTCAGGGCCGGCTCCGATGGAAAGTCCCGAGTCGCAGCACTCGAACGGGTCGAGCGGTACCTGATCCAGACGGTGGCCGCCGGCTCCCTCAACGAGCTGTCCCTGGACGCAGTGCTGGACGCCATCGGAATCGAGCGCCGATGGTTGCGGGACACGGCCATCCGCCTCTGTCAGTCCTTGGAACCGAAGAACAAGACCGCATCCGGATTCAGCGCTGAGCTCCGAGCGAGGGTCGCCCAACTGGATTGGCCTTCACAGCTGACGGTCGACTGCTCCGTCTTCCGAGCCCCAAAAGCCAAGGATTGGGAGGGACTCCTCAATGCAGAAGCCGCATCCGAGATCTTGTCCTCGACGATCCATGGGGTGAAGGGCCAGGAGTTTCCGGCCGTCGCACTGACTCTTCCGGCGAGGATGCGCAAGGACGCTACAGGCCGGACAGTCCTCGACGACTGGGAGTTCGGGTTCCAGACAGAAGCCAGGCGTGTTCTCTACGTCGGGGCGTCCCGAGCACAGGAGCTCCTGATGCTGGTGGTCCCGGTAAGCCACGCGGAGCGGGTGGCGAAGCTGCTTTCGAGGGACGCCGTCCCGTACCAGGTCTGCCGGTAGCTGGGGGGGTAGCCGCACCGCGTGCTCACCTGCTCTGGACAGGGCTCACCGCAGCGTTCCGCAAGTCGGGCCTGTTTCCTGTCGACTCGCTCCCTGGAGTCGGAGGGTTGGGAGTGTCGGACAGATTGATTCCATCCCACAGTCCGGTCTTGGGCCGCTTTCGTCCTTCCCTGCCTCCGCCCTCGCCACCGTCCTGCGGTGCCAGTCAGACCTTCCTCGAACGTGTCGGCGGCGATGCGCGCATAGGTGCCCAATCTCAGCTGAAGATGCGTCGAAAAAATGCAGCATCGGGTCAGCATCGTTCCGGGCAAACTCTGTTAACCCCCCGCCGGTGAGTGTGCAGGTCAGCGGGTGCGTCACCGGCTTCAGGGGGATTCCGGGGAGTTCGCGGGCGGGAGGCGGTCGCCCGGATAGCCCTGGACCTCGCCGAAGCGGTCGGAATTCATGGAGCTCATCCACTCCTCACGGGCTCGGGTAGTGTTTTCGTGGGACCGCCCGATGAAGTTCCACCACATGCCGATCACGCCGCCCCTGAACCGCTGTAGATCTTTTGCCGCTCCTGACAGGAGTTCAGCGGTGCTCGGGGTTCTCGAAGTCGAAGCGGCAGCCGGCGTCCCATTCGGAGCGCTGGTTGCCGTGGGCCGGGATGCCGCCGGCGTCCTTGAGCATGCGGGCCAGGTGGAGCTGGTTCCAGGTCATGAAGGTGGTGTTGCGGTTGGTGAAGTCGTTCTCCGGGCCGCCCGAACCGGGGTCCAGGTAGGACGGGCCGGGGCCGGCCTCCCCCACCCAGCCGGCGTCGGCTTGGGGCGGGATGGTGTAGCCGAGGTGCTGGAGGCTGTAGAGGACGTTCATCGCGCAGTGCTTGGCGCCGTCCTCGTTGCCGGTGATCAGGCAGCCGCCGACCCGGCCGTAGTAGGCGTACTGGCCCTCGGAGTTGAGGATCGAGGAGCAGGCGTAGAGTCGCTCGATGACCTTCTTCATGACGGAGGAGTTGTCGCCGAGCCAGACCGGCCCCGCCAGGGTGAGGATGTCGGCGGCCATCACCTGGGAGTAGATGACGGGCCACTCGTCGGTCTCCCAGCCGTGTTCCGTCATGTCAGGCCAGACGCCCGTGGCGATGTCGATGTCCACCGCCCGCAGGACGTCGACGGCGACGCCCTGGCGTTCCAGGATGCCGGTGCTGACGTCGATCAGGCCCTGGGTGTGGCTGCGCTCCGGGGAGCGCTTCAGGGTGCAGTTGATCACCAGGGCGCGCAGGTCGGCGTAGGACGTCGTCGGGTCCGGCACGGATTCCTCCTCCAGGGGCGGCGGGAGGCCGGTCGGGCCGCGGACTCCCGGTACAGCTCACCAGTCCGGTCTCCTGGGCGCTCGCGGAACTGGGCCGGTCGCCTGACGCCACAGCACCTGATCAACCGTTCGGGGCCGGCGACCCGGTCCCGATTCCGGCCCGTCCCCCTACTGGCCCGCGTGCCCGCGCTCGACGAGGATGGCCGTCGAGCGCAGGAGGACGGCAGCACCGGCGGAGGCGCCGGTCGGGCTTGGGGAGAGGGCGACGACGTGCCGTTACGCATCCACTTCACCATGGAGGACCTCGCGCGGACCCGCGTCGCCGACGGACCGGCGCCCTGCATCGAGCTGAGCACCGCGGCACGGCAGCTGCAGGAGCGCACCCAGCCGGAGCGGCTCGGGGCCTGGCGCCACCGCACCCTGTCCGCCCTGCAGCCCGCCTCGCGCATGGTCCTCGCCCTCATGCCCTCGCGCGGGCGGATCACCGACTTCCTGAGCGGCGCGAACGCCGCGACGCCCGCCGAACTGATCGAACAGGTCCGTGCCACGCCCCGCAGCCGCGTACGGGCCAGCCTGGAGAACACGGCCCGGCACCAGCCCCTGCCCTCGTGGGCCCGCCGGCTGCCCGACGACCCGCTGCTGCTGCGGCAGTTGTGCGACAGCCTGGAGCACGTGGCCGGCCACGCCCTCGTCCCGCACTGGCGGGAGGTCGAGGCCTTGACGGCGGCCGACGCGGCGGTGCGGTCCCGCCAGCTGCTCGGCGGCGGCGTCGAGGCGCTGCTCGCGCGCCTCAACCCGCGGCGGGTCCGCTGGCGGGCGCCCGTGCTGGAGATCGCGACGGTCTCCGGTCTGGACGCCGACGTGCACCTGGCCGGGCAGGGGATGCTGCTCCAGCCGTCGGTGTTCGCCGTCGAGGCCCCGATCGTCAACCTCGACGCGGTGCCGCAGCCCGTCCTCACCTATCCGGTGGCCCGGCTCCAGGAGGGTGCGGCCATGCCTCTGTTCCCGGCCCTCCCGTCCGGCGGCCGTCGGGAGTCGCCGCCGGCGGTCGACGTCGTCGGATCCCTGCTGGGCCGCACCCGGGCGGCGGTGCTCGGCGCCATCGCCGGTCACCCGGGCTGCTCGACCCGGCAACTCGCCGCGCTCGTCGGCATCTCCGTGGCCAGCGCCAGCGAGCACGCCACGACGCTGCGCAACGCGGGCCTGATCGCCACCCACCGGGACCGCCAGACGGCCGCCCACGTCGCCACCCCGACGGGCGTCGCGGTGCTCGACGCGTCCTCCGGACGGCGCTGAGCGGCCCACTACCACCCCACCAATCAGCCGGCGCCGGACCGGCGCACGGCGTCCTCCCAGAGGTCCAGCCCGGCTCGCAGGAGTTCACGTACGGCCGCGGTCTCCTCGTCCGTCAGGGCTTCCTCGTCGGCGGCCGGTTCGAGGGTGTCGCCACCGAAGACCTTCTCGTAGGCGCTGTCGTGGACCGGCCCCTGGGAGGGAAGGGGCGGGCCGGCCGTCACGCTGTGGGCGAGGTCTTCGAAGAAGTTCCACGCCTCCAGCAGCAGTCCCGCCGGCACCGGACCGGGGCCGGGGCCGGGCTCGGGGTGCTCGACCCACCGCCGCACGGCGGCCAGGTCGAGCGTGCCCTCGCCCTCCCAGACGAGCTCCCGGCCGTTGCGATCACAGTGGTCCCGCAGCGTTTCGATGTCCCGGAAGACGAGGAGTCCTCCGAGGTCGTCGACGAGGAGCTCATCGGGTGCGTCGCCCTCGCCGGGCCGCCAGATCACCGTCAGGTCCCCGCTCCTGGTCGCCATGCGGTACGGATAGTGGTCGGCCATGCGGGTCTCCCGTGGTGTCGCGGCGCCACCCGCCGCGCGGGTCGTTCTGCCCGTAGTGATCGTCACACACGAGGGCTGCCGGGAGAGGGCAGAGGGGGAGCGACTCAGGCCCGGTCGGCCCGGCGGATGACGAGCATGTCCTGGGTGTGGCCGATGCCGTAGCCGCCGCCGGGGAGGGCGAAGTGCTCCTGGACGTAGGCGGCCAGGGCCGCGCGGGACGGGCGGGGGTCGAGGGTGGCCAGGTCGGCGACGTTGACCATGAACTCGGCGACGTCCACCGCCTCGGCGAGGTCGGGCGCGCGGTAGTGGAGGTCGAGGGTTTCGAGGGCGTAGTCGTGCTCCGGGTGCCGCTCGTGCAGGCGGTCGGCGAGCGGCGCGAGGTCGTAGCGGACGCCGGTGAAGTGCGCGGCCATCCGCATGCACGGGCTCTCCGGGTTCTGGAGCACGACCAGGAGGGTGCCGCCGGGGGCCGTCCAGTCCAGGGCGCGGCTGACGGTGCCGAACCAGTTCGCCTCGGGCACGTAGTAGAGCACGTGGGAGAGGTGGACGAGGTCGGCCTGCTCGGGCGGGTGGACCCGGTCGAGCGGTTCCGGGAGGACGAGGGCGTCGGGGCAGGCCGCGCCGAGCTTCTCGCGCATCGCGGCGCTGGGTTCCACCGCGATCGTGCGGTCGAAGGAGCGGCTCAGGTGGGCGGTGGTGCGGCCGTCGCCCGCGCCGAGGTCCAGCAGGACCCGGCGGTGCGGCAGGGTGGCCACGATCTCGCTCAGCCGGGCGTGGGTGATCGGCTTCTCGTCCGTCCCGGCCAGGAACAGTTCGAACGCCCGGCGGTAGTCGGCGCTCGTCACGTCCAGGACCCGGACCGGGTCCGCGTCCCTCGTCGTCGTCTCCACCTGTCGGCCTCCCCTGTTGACGGTGTGCCAGGTGGCGCCCATTGCACCCCGGGGCGGCGGCGCGGGGGTGCAGGGACGTTCCTGCCCGCGTGTCGTCCACACCTCCGCGACCGAGGACCCCGTCGGACAACCTGCTGTCCGGCAAGGTCAACTTCACTGCCGTCAGCAGGCGTTGGCGATCGCGAGGCACCCACGACCCGCCCGCCTTGACTCACCGGGCGGCCTCGAGGTTTCTCGGCGAAAGCCGTGACCGGCGGGACGGTGACGGGATACCCTCATATGGTGACGGTGCGCTATTACCTGTACATCAGCGACGCCAAGATCGACATGCTGCTCTCCCAGGTCGACCCCGCCTTCGGCCGCCGGAGCACCACCGAAGCAGGCCTGAGCGTCAGGCTGTTCAACATCAAGCGGAGCGTCGAGACGCCCGCGCCGGACCGGACCGCCAAGCTGGAGCGCGTCCTGCGCCACCTGGAGGAGACCGACCAGATCGGATCGGTGGACGAACCGGGGCCGTACTTCCGCGGCAGTCTGCCCATGCAGTGGGGCACCCTCCACGGCGGCGGCGACGGCTCGCTGGTGTACTTCGGCGGCCGAACCGACCGGACGGTCCTCGGCCTCGGCGGCGCCGTCGGCCACGTGCTCGGCACGACCGCACCGCAGGCCCAGGTGTTCGCCCCCTCCTCGGGGCCGACCCTCCTGGCCGGTCTGGCCTCGGCCTTCGCCCCCGAAGGCACCGAAGACAGCGAATGCACCGAAGCCCCTGTCGAGGAGGCCTCCCTGGCCGCGGTACACACCGCCGGGCGGCTGCTGCGCGGCCCGCGGCAGACCGTCGAGTTCGTCGCCCGCCGCCTGCTGACCGGGCCCAGTCCCTACCCCGAACTCGACGCCGGGCCCGACATGCGGGTGCTACTCGGCAGCCCCCTGTACGTGGCACTGGCCGACTGACGATGCGGCGCACGATGCCCCCCGCCTGGCGGCCCGGCGACGTGGTCCTCGACCTCTACGAGGTGCTCGACGACGTGCGCAGCGGCGGCATGGGGGTCGTCCAGCGGGTCCGGCACCGCGGCTGGAACGTCGACCTCGCGGTCAAGACGCCCCGCCCGGGCCTCGTCGCCTCCGAAGCGAGCCGGCTCCGGTTCGAGGCCGAGGCCGGTACCTGGGTGGACCTGGGCCTCCACCCGCACACCGTGAACTGCGCCTACGTCCGCACCGTCGACGGGCTGCCGCGGGTGTTCGCCGAGTGGGTCGACGGCGGCAGCCTCGCCGAGGCGGTGGCCGACGGCCGCCTCTACGAGGGCAGTCGGGAAGCCGCCCTCGCACGCGTGCTGGACGTCGCCGTCCAGACCGCGTGGGGGCTCCAGCACGCCCACGACAGCGGCCTGGTCCACCAGGACGTCAAGCCCGCCAACGTCATGCTCGAACCCGACGGAACCGCCAAGGTCACCGACTTCGGACTGGCCCGGGCCCGTGCGGCGGGCCCCGACGGCGCACCCGCCGCCGGCGCACCCCTCGCCGGGGCAGCCGTCACCTTCGGCGGCATGACCCCCGCCTACTGCTCCCCCGAACAGGCGCTCGCCGCCCTGGGCCGCCGGGCCGTCCGGCTGACGCCCGCGACGGACGTGTGGTCCTGGGCGCTGACGGTGCTGGAGATGTTCACCGGCCACCGGCCGACCCGGTACGGCCAGGCCGCCGGCGCGGTGTTCGAGAAACTGCTGGCGACCGGACGGCTCGACCCCCGACTGCCGCCCGCACCCCCCGCGGTCGTGGCGCTGCTGCGCCAGTGCTTCACGACCGACCCGGCGGCGCGGCCCGCCCGGCCGGCGGACGCCGCCGACGTCCTGATCGGCGTCCACCGCGACCTCACGGGCATGCCGTACCCGCGCCCGGCCCCGGAGCCGGCCGCGCTGCTGGCCGACGGACTCTCCAACCAGGCGCTGTCCCTGCTCGACCTCGGACGCACGGAGGATGCCGAGGCACGGTGGCGGGAGGCAATGACGGCCGACCCCCACCACCTCGTCGCAGCCTTCAACTTCGGCCTGCACCGCTGGCGTTGTGCGCGCAAGACCGACCTGGACCTCGTCGCCGAGCTGGAGGTCGCCCGCCGGGCCGGTGGCGACGACGCCCTGGGCGCGCGGCTGCTCGGGCTCGTCCACCTGGAGCGCGGCGACCGCGAGCGCGCCGCCGAACTGCTGCGCCCCTCGGCCCCGGGGGAACCGGAACCGGCCGAGATCTCCGAGGCACTGGCGGAGCTCGCCCGCGACCCGGGGACGCGCCCGGCGGTCCTCGCCGGCCACCCGGCCGGGGTGGCCGCACTGGCGGTGTCGGCCGACGGCGGTCTGGTGCTGTCCGGCGACCACCGGGGTGGGCTGCGGCTGTGGGAGACGGGCAGCGGCCGCTGCCTGCGCGAGCTGACGCCGGAGGGCGAGGGGCCGGGCGTCGTGTCCGTCGCCATGGACGCCGCGGGACGGATCGGCCTGGTGGGCCGCGGGCAGGGTCCGCCGGAGGCGTGGGACCTCACCCGCGGCCGGCGGCTCCCCCTCCCGGCGGGCCCGACCGCCGGTCCCGTCGCGGCGGTCGCGCTCAGCGCCGACGGGACGGTCGCCGCCACCGGGCACGACGACGGCACCCTGTGGTTCCGGCGCCTGGACACCCCCTGGCTCCTGGGCCCGGTGCAGAGCCGGGCGGAGCGGTTGACCGCACTCGGACTCAGCGACGACGGCGAGTTCGCCGTGACGGCCGGCGACCTGCGCGACGACAAGCTCCGCGGCTGGCTGGTGTCCACCGGGGTGTGCGGGGCGGTCTTCACCGAGCCGCGCGCCAAGCCCCACCACTCGGCCTGGGGCGGCTTCGTGCGAGGGGCCGCCGTGGCCCCGGGGGCGATGTACGCCGTGCAGGTGTGGGCCGGGCCGATGGTGCTGTGGGACGTGCGGGCAAACCGGATCGCCGCCCAGGTGCGCCACGCGCTGACGGACGTCTCGGCGCTCGCCCTCACCCCGGACGGCTCGCTGGCCGTCGTCGGAGGCGGCCAGCCGCTGCAGGTCGTGCAGACGGCAACCGGCCGCTGCCTGCGCACCGTCGACGACGGCACGTCGCAGCACACGCGGGTCCTCGCGGTGAGCGCCGACGGCCGCTACGCCGTGCTGCCCGTGTTCGGCGACGGCCGGATCAGCGTGCTGCCCCTGCCCGTCCCCGGCTACCGCGCGCCGTGGGCGTACGCCAGGCCCCGGGCCGCCGGTGAACTGTCCGACCACGCCGGGCGGTTCAGGGCGGCGATGCGCGAGGGCGAACGGCTCCTGCGGGAGGGCCGCCACGCGCGGTCGGCGGACGCCCTGCGCGCCGCGCGGGCGGTGCCGGGCCACGAGCGGCACCCCGAACTGCTGCACGCGTGGAACGCCCTGGGCCGGCACGGGCGCACCACGGGCCTGCGCGGCGCCTGGCAGACGTTCGACTTCACCGTGCGCCTCGCGAGGCCCGCGGCGACGGCGTTCGCCGGGGACACCAGCTGGTTCCTCGCCGCGGTGCTGTAGGACCGGTTCGTCCTGTGCGACGCCGCCAACGCCCGCCGCCACCGGGTGGTCGCCTCGGATGCCGGGGCCGGCCAGGCCCTCCTGCTGACCCACGACGGCGCCAGGGCCGTCCTCCACGGCGGCGGGGAGGCCGCGCTGTTCGACCTCCGGGACGAGCGGACCGTCACGCTGCTGCCCGACGGCGTCGAGGCCGTGGCGCTGGCCGACGCCGGCCCGTGGCTGCTGACCGGCGACGACGGCGGAAGGCTCTGCCGCTGGGACATCGCGGACCTGCCGGACCACGGTGGCCGCCCCGGGCCCGCCTTCCGCTTCCCCGCCCACCGAGGGCCGGTGGCCACGGTGGCGATCAGCCCCGACGGCCGGTACGGGGCCTCGACCGCCTCCGTCGACGCCCGGGACGGCGGCGGGGACGGCAGCCGACCGGGCTCCGATCGAGGCGAACTCTGCGGATGGGACCTCGCCTCGGGCGAGCGCCTCTGGCGGCACGCCGGGCGCCCCGTCCGGGCGGGCTTCCGCTTCGCCCCGGACGGCCGGACCCTGCTGGAGCACGACCACCTCGGCGTGCACGGCTACGACGCCGCGAGCGGCCGTCGGATCTACTCGCTCGACGGCCTGTACAACTCCCACCACCTGGCGATCTCCGCGGACGGCCGGCACTCCGTGGCCGCCGGGTACGGAAGGCTGGCCGTGTTCGACACAGCCACCGGCCGGGTGCTCCGGGAGTTCCGCGACCCCGGCCTCGTCAACGCGCTGAAACTGACCTCCGACGGCCGGTTCGCGCTCGTGGGCCTCACCGACCAGGAGGTGCACGTGTGGGACCTGGACCGGGAGCGGAGGCTGCGCGTCCTGGGCGGACACCAGGGCCCGGTCTTCGGCCTCGCCCTCAGCGCCGACGACCGCTACCTGCTGGCGTCCGGACTCGACTCCGTCCGCTGCTGGGAGCTCGACTGGGACCACACCTGGGAACCGGACCCGGCGCCGGGTGCGGGCGGCGGCCCGGGCGCCGCGCCGCGGCGGGAGCGTTGACATGCCGTTCTCCGTCACCCTGACCCTCCGCGGCGCGCCGGCGGCGGCCCGCGTCTTCGGCCGCCGCACCACCTGCCTGGTCGGCCGGGCGGCCGAGTGCGGGATCCGGCTGGCCCCGACCGAGACCCGGACCTCCCGCCACCACTGCGTACTCGACGTCGACCCCCCGCAGCTGCGGGTGCGGGACCTCGGCAGCCGCAACGGCACCTACGTCAACGGCGAGCGACTGCGGCCGGGGCCGCCCGGGCGGCACCTGTCCGACGGCGACGAGATCCGCGTCGGGCGCGCGGTCCTGCGCGTCGCCGTCCACGCGGCGGAGCGCATGGCCGGCGACCCGGGCCCGGACGCGGACGCCCGCACGCCGGACCCCGTCGAGGCACTGCACGTACTGCTCGACGCGGCCGGGGCCGGGGCGCCGGAGCTCACCGGCATCCGCGGCTACCAGGTGCTCCAGGAACTCGGCCGCGGCGGGCAGGGCGTCGTCCACCTCGCCCGGCACGAGGAGACCGGCGAACTCCTCGCCCTCAAGACCCTGTCGGCGCACGGCGCCGTCGACCCCTCGGCCCGCGAAGGCTTCCTGCGCGAGTTCGCCTGCACCCGCGCGCTGCGCCACCCGAACATCGTCGCCTTCCACGGTGCCGGCGCCCACGGCAGCACCTTCTACTTCACCTGCGAGTTCTGCCGTCTGGGCAGCGTCGCCGACCTCGTGGCCCGGTCCGGCGGCCGGCTGGATGTCGACCGCGCGGTGGGCATCACCCTCCAGGTGCTCCGCGGACTGCACTACGCCCACACCGCGCAGGTTCCGGTCCGGCACGCCGACGGGTCCTCGGCCCTCTATCGCGGGCTGGTGCACCGCGACATCAAACCGCAGAACCTCCTGCTCACCGGGACGCGGGAGAACCCGGCCGTGAAGGTCGCCGACTTCGGCCTGTCCAAGGCGTTCGACAGCGCCGGCCTCTCCGGCCACACCCTCACCGGTGCTCTGGGCGGCAGCCCGGCCTTCATGCCGCGCGGCCAGGTGCTCGACTTCAAGTACGCGCTGCCCGAGGTCGACCTCTGGGCCACGACCGCCTGTCTGTACTGGATGCTCACCGGCTCGCCACCGCGCGACTTCCCCTCGGACGCCGATCCGGTCACCGTCGTCCTGCACCGGCCGCCCGTACCCGTGCGCGACCGACTGCCCACGCTGCCGCCCCGGCTCGCGGCGGCCATCGACACCGCCCTCGTCGACGAACCCGGAATCGCCCCCACCACCGCGGCCGACCTGGCGGAGGTGTTCCGCCGGGCGCTCTGAGCCGCGCGGACTGTTCGCCGACCGCGGTGACGACGACGGCAAGTACCGTCGCGTCCTGCTCCGCCGCGCACCCACTCCGAAGCTCGGTAAATCGGTGGCCCGGCGTCCGTGGCGGCTCCTACAGTGTCCGCCTGATCAAGAACGCCCAGGGAGCCGGACATGCGTGTGCACTACCCCCGGACGCCGCATCTGCCCTGGTCACCGGGCGCGGCGGCGGACGACGTACGGGCCGGGGACCTGTCCGCGCTGGCCGGCGCCGAGGTCGTCGTCACCGAGAAGCTCGACGGCGAGAACACCACGCTCTACCGCGACGGCCTGCACGCCCGCTCGCTGGACTCCGCCCACCACCCCTCCCGCGCCTGGGTGAAGGGCCTCCAGAGCCGGATCGCCCCGCGCATCCCGGACGGCTGGCGGATCTGCGGCGAGAACCTGTTCGCCCGGCACTCGATCCCGTACACCGATCTGGAGAGCTGGTTCTACGGCTTCTCGGTCTGGACGGGCGGCACCGACGACCGGAGCCACGGCCGGGACCACTGCCTGGACTGGGACGACACCGTCCGCTTCCTGCGCCGCCTCGGCGTCCCCGCCCCCCGGGTGCTGTGGCGCGGCCGCTACGACGAACGGGCCCTGCGCGCCCTGCGGTTGGACCTCGACCGGCAGGAGGGGTACGTGGTGCGGACGGTCCGGGGCTTCTCCCGGGCCGAGTTCGGCGAGCGGGTCGCCAAGTGGGTCCGCCCGCGGCACGTGCGTACCGACACCCACTGGATGCACGCCGCGGTGGTGGAGAACGGGCTCGCCCCGGGCTCCGCGCTCTGGGCCGTGCGCTCCGGTGCGCTGCCCGAGCCCGCCGCCCTCGCGGCGGCCTTGGACATACCCGAACTCTCCTGCTCTCCGGAGGAGTTGGCCGAGGTGTCGGCCCGGCTGGACGAGCTGGGCCGGGGCGGGGACGCCCGGCTGGCCGGTGTGCTCGCCACCGCGCTGCGCACCGCCCCCCGCCGGTCGCTGGCACCGCTGCTGGCCGGGCCGATCGGACTGCCGCTGGCCCGACGGGTCGCCGACCTGGTCGGGCTGCACCCCGCCCTCCAGCAGCCGTACCCGGACGAGGAGCGCCGCGCCGGGCTGGTCCGGCTCTCGGCGGCCGCCGACCTCGGAGTGCTGCACGCCGTCGCGGCGACCGCCGCCCCCGGACGGGCGGAGCGCGAGCAGGTCGCCTGGTCGGCGCTGTACGCCGAGGACGCCGGGCTGCTCGCCGAGGCGCCGCTCGCCCGGCTGCGGGCCGAGCTGCGGACGGCGCTGGCCGGTCTGGACCGCGACGCCGCCGACCGCTGCTGGGCCCAGGCCCGCGAGGCGTACGCCCTCGGCCGGATCGCCACCGCCGAGGAGGCCGTCGCGGCCACCTGGCGCTGGCGCGACGGCCGGTTCCCCCGACTGGTCCACCTGTGCGGCCCCTCCGGCAGCGGCAAGAGCAGCTTCGCCGCCGGGCTCACCGGCGTGACCGCCCGGATCAGCCTGGACGACCTGCGCGCCGCCCGGGGCTCGCGCGCCGACCAGCGCGACAACGCCGATGTGCTGCGCGAGGGCCTGGCCCGGCTGGACGCCGCCCTGGCCACCGCCCCGACTCCTGCCCCTAGAGAATCCACCACTGACCCTGGCGGATCCGCCGGCGCCACCGCCGTCTGGGACGCCACCTCGCTCAACCGCCAGCAGCGCTCCCACGTCCACGCCGTCGCCCAGCGCCGTGACGCCCTGGTCACCCAGGTGGTGCTGGTGGTCGGCGAGGAGGAGCTGCTGCGCCGCAACGCCGTCCGCCCGCACCCCGTGCCCGACCAGGTGCTCACCGCGCAGCTGCACCGCTTCGGCCCGCCCTACCCCGGCCAGGCGCACCGCACCTGGTACGTCGGCCCCGGTGGCACCGTGGAGGACACCGCGGGCACGCTCGACGAGCAGGAGGACTGATGCGCCCCATCGAACAGATCTGCCAGCGCATCCGCTGGGACGCCCGCTTCGACCCGGCCCGGTTCTCCCTGGGCGTGCGCCACCGCGACGACCGCACTGAGCGCGTCCCGCTGGAGGCCTTCACCGCCTCCGGCGAGATCCCCTGGCACCGGGTGCACTGGGTCGAGGCGGACGGCGTACGGGTCTGGGACCGCGCCTCGGGCGTGGACCTGCTCGACCGCACCGAGGCCGGGCGCCGCACCGACCCGCCGCTCCTGCCCGCGCCCTTCTTCACCGCGACCACCCCGTACGCCTGGCACCCGGACGGCGGCTGGCGGCCGGCCCGGACCGGCGAGACCACCGAGACCGCCGGGACCGCCGCCACGGCCACCGGCCTGCGCGTGGTCACCTGGAACACCCTGTGGGATCGCTATGACGCCGACCGGATCGCCACCGCCCGGCGCCGCCCGCTGCTGCTCGCCGCGCTGGCGGCCGCCGACGCCGACGTCATCGCCCTCCAGGAGGTCGAGCCGGAGCTGATCGCCCTGCTGCTGACGGCGCCCTGGGTCCGCGCCGGGTACACCCTCGGCGCCGACCCGCTGGGGCCGGAGGTCGACGACCACGGCCTGCTGCTGCTCAGCCGGCTGCCGGTGCTGGCGGCCGGGCGGCACACGCTGGGCCCGCACAAGGCCGTCACCGCCCTCGCGGTTCGGGCCTCCGGCGCTCCGCTGACCGTCGCCGCCGTCCACCTCAGCAGCGACCACTCCCCGGACGGCGCCGACCGCCGCCGCTCCGAACTCGCCCGGCTCGCCGAGGGATTGGCGGGCGTGGAGGGCGAGCTGCTGCTGCTCGGGGACTTCAACGACGGCCGCTCCGGCCCGGCCGGCCCGGCCGCCGCGCTCGGCCTGCGGGACGCCTGGGCCGAGGTGCACGGGCCGGGCGACGACACCCCCACCTTCGACCCGACGGCCAACCCGCTCGCCGCGGTCTCCTCGCTGACCGGCCGCCCGGGCCGGCTGGACCGCGTCCTGCACCGCGCCGACGGCACCCGCGCCACCACGGCCGTCCTGCTCGGCGACCGCCCGGACGCGGACGGGCTCCTGCCCTCCGACCACTACGGCGTGGCCGTCGACCTCCTCCTCGAAAGCGGCGACGGCGACGGCGCCATGGTCCTCGACGCCGCGCCCACCGCCCGCACCGCCGTCGCCTGGCTGCCGCCCGAGGAGCTGTGGCCGCCGATCCAGCACCTGCGCGAGGCGTACGACCCGCAGGTGCGCCGCTGGCCCCCGCACGTCAACCTGCTGTTCGGCTTCGCCCCGGAGGCCGAGTTCGACCGCGCCCTGCCGCTGCTGGGCGCGGCCGCCGCCGAGGTCGCGCCGTTCACCGCCCGGCTGGAGGGCGTGCACACCTTCGGGCACCGCGAGGACGCCACCGTCTGGCTGGACCCGGCCGCCGCCTCCGCCGCGCCCTGGTCGGCGCTGCGGCACGCGCTGGAACGGCGCTTCCCGCGCTGCCTCGGCCGGGCGGAGGGCTTCACCCCGCACCTGAGCCTCGGGCGCAGCGCCGACCCGCAGCGGGTGGCCGCCGACTGCGCGGCCCGGCTGACCGGGGCCTCGGCCCGGGTCGGCGAGCTGGTGGTGCTCTCCCGCCGGGGCACCGAGCCGATGCGGCCGCGCGCCGTGGTCTCGCTGGGGACCGGCGAGGTGCGGCCGGTGCCCGAGCAGCCGCTCGCCTCACCGGCCCCGGAGCCGCCCGAACACGCTTCAACAGCAACGGAGTTGGCCCGCCGGATCGCGGCGGCCCTGCCCGAGGGCGTGGTGCACACCGTCGGCTCCCGACGGCTCGGCTGCCAGTTGGACGGAGGCGACCTGGACCTGGTGGTGGCGCTGCCCGGCGCCGCCGATCTGCCCGCCGTCCGCGCCCGGGTGGCGGCCGCGCTGCCGGAGGCCCGGCGGCTGCGCGAGGTGCGCGGTGCCCGGGTGCCGGGGCTCCGGCTGACCGCCGACGGCCTGTCGGTCGACCTCGTGGTGGTCTTCACCGGCGCTCTCGATCCGACCCAAGCCGTAGACCGCCGTACGGAGTTGGGCGAGGCGGAGGCCGTCGCGCTGAGCGCCGTCACGGACGCCGAGGCGGTCCTGGCAGCGCTCGGCGACCGCCACGCCCGCTTCGTCCGGCTGGCCCGCCAGGTCAAGGCCTGGGCGCGGGCGCGCGGCCTGGACTCCGCGCCCTTCGGCCAACTGCCCTCGCTCGCCTGGTCGGTGCTGGCCGCCCGGACGGTCCTGGAGGCGCCCGACGGCCCCGAGGAGGACCTCTTCCAGCGCTTCACCGAGACCTGGGCGGGCTGGGACTGGCGCCAGCCCGTCGCCCTCACGGGTGGTCCGACGCCGCCCTCCTCCGGCCCGCTCACCGTCCTCACCCCCTCCGCCCCGGTCCGCAGCTGCACCACCCAGGTCAGCGCCGACACCCGCGACCTGCTCACCGAGGAGCTCTACCGCGCCTGGGAACTCACCACCGAGGCCGCCGAAGCCACCGAGGCCGCCGACTCCTCCAAGGCTCCCAACGCGCCCGAGGCACCCGAGGCACCCGAGACACCCGGTGCCGCCGAACCCCTGTGGCCCGCCCTGCTCGCCGCTCCCCCGCTGCACCGCCGGCACGCCGCCTGGGCCGTGGTCAGCGCCGACGAGGAGTCGCTCGGCCTCGCCCGGGGCCGCGTCCGCGCCCTGCTGGCCGCCCTGGAGGAGGCCGGGGCCACCCGGCTGCACGCCTGGCCCCACCCGTACCGGACCGCCGACGGCCGCTTCCACCTCCCGATCGGCCTCGGCCCCGACCCGCTCTCCGCCACCCGGCTCGCCCCGCTCGCCAAGGCCTGCTCCCGGAACCTGCCCGGCGTCCGGGTCGAGCACGTCGACGGCGGCGGCGCTCCCACCCCGACCCGCTGAACCACCCCTCCCGCCTGGACCATCCCTCCTGCCTGGACCACCCCCACCTACTGGACCGACCCGACCACCCCGATGGGCCGAACCACCCCTGCCCATCGGTCTCTTCTGGACAATCACCCCCGAAATTTGCCACGGTGAGGACCAGCGGCCCAGCCATCGATCATGCGGCCGAAGCCCCATGGGAGTTCCCCGTGCCCTCCGCCGACTTCCCCGCCTTCTACCTCGGGCAGAGCACCTTCTCCGACCCCGGCGCCCACCTCCCCCGCTACGCCGACCTCCCCAAGGATCCGCGCCGCCTCGCCCGGATCGCCCGCGACCTGATCATCCACCGCCTCGAAGGCTGGCTGTTCCACCACCCCATTCCGGCGAACCGGCTCCACCATGACGCCGAGACCCGCTACCTCGACGACATCCTGCACCTGATCACCGACCGCGACCCGGCCCCGCTCAACCACCCGCGCGCGCCCGCCGACCGCTTCGTCGGCGTCTGCCGGGACCTGGCGCTGCTGCTCTGCTCCTTCCTCCGCCACATCGGCGTGCCGGCCCGGTTGCGCTGCGGCTTCGCCGGCTACCTCGGCCCGGACGGCTTCCACTGCGACCACGTGGCCACCGAGTACTGGGACGACCGGCGCGGCTGGCTGCTCGCCGACCCGCAGCTGGCCGACCCGAAGGTCGCCGCCGCCTGGCGGGTGGACTTCGACCCGATGGACGTCCCGCGCGACCGCTTCCTGGTCGCCGGCCGGGCCTGGCGCACGATCCGCGCCGACCGGTCCACCGCCGGCTCCTTCGGCGTCCACCCGCCCGAGGAGGGCCCGCTCAACGGCGAGTGGTTCGTCGCCCACTCCACCCGGCTCGACCTCGCGGCCCTGAACAAGGTCGAGACCCTCCTCTGGGACACCTGGGGCACCGGCTCCACCAACACCCCCCACGCCCCGTACGACGAGGTCGCCCACCTGACCGTCGGCCCGGTCGACCTCCCCGCCGTCCGCCGGCTCTTCTCCGAGCACGACGCGCTGCGCACCCCGAAGACCGTCCTGTCCCTGGCCCCCTTCAACGGCCCCCGCGAGGTCACCCTGCGCTGACGGCCCCCGGCCCCCTCGCCCCCTCCTGTCGGAGCAGCCCGCCCCTACGCCCCGGCCTGCTGGTAGAGCGTCACCAGGAGGCCGTACACCGGCTCGCCCTCCGCGTCCTCCTCCGTCTCGTCGACCAGTCCGGCCAGCGCCTCGACGAGCCGCGCCGCCTTGGCCGGGCTGAGTCGGAGGTGGCGCAGCGCCAGGAGGTGGTCGACGGGCGAGCGGTCCAACTCCTGGGCGACGGCGCCGAACAGCGCGGCTGTGCCCTCGACCTGCGGCTCGGCGACGAAGAAGCGATCGGCGGTCCGCCGGTAGTACTTCTCGGTGCCGCCGCGCACCCGTCGCGTTCCCGCGTCCTGGACCAGCCCCGCCTCGCCCAGCACCCTGAGGTGGTGCGAGACGCTGCCCTTGTTCGCCCCGAGCTGCGCGGCGAGCCGGCTGATCGTCGACGGACGGCTGCTCAGGGCGAAGAGCAGGCGTTGGCGCAGGGGGTGGGCAAGCGCGGCGTGCTGCAGCGGCGCGCTGATCTGCTGGACGGTCTCGTCCGGTCGGTGACTCATCTGATCAAGCGTTAAGTACGGTTGACGCTTTGGCAAGTCGCTGGTCTACTGCCTCTCCATGACCTCCACCACAACGCCGTCCGCCCTGGACACCGTCACCCTCGTCGAGTCGATAGCCGACCTGGTCCGTGAGAACTACGTCTTCCCCGACGTCGCCGGGCAGCTGGCGGACCTGCTGAGGCGCCGGAGCGCCGAGGGCGCCTACCGGACCGAATCCGCCGAGGAGCTGTCCGAAGCGGTCACCGCGGACCTGCGGTCCGTCAACGGCGACCTGCACCTGGGCCTCAAGTACCACGCCGTGCCGGTGCCGCCGGAGCCGGGCGCGGCGGTACTCGCCATGGTGCGAAGGGAGTTCGACACCTTCCTGAACGGCGTTCCCCGCGTGGAACTCCTCGACCACGGCGTCGCGGTCCTGGAGATCGGCCCCAAGCTGTTCCCGCTGGACTGGGCGGCACCGCCGCTGACCGCGGCGCTCTCCCTGGTGGCCCCCGCCCGCGGCCTCATCCTGGACCTGCGCCGCAACACCGGCGGCGACCCGAACACGGTCGCCTTCGTCTGCGCCTACCTGCTCGACGGCCGCACCCACCTGAACACCATGTTCTCGCGGAAGGACGAGGTGGGCGCGCAGTCCTGGACGCCCCCGTTCGTCCCCGGCGCCCGCTTCGGCGGCACCAAGCCGATCTACGTGCTGACGAGCGCGGACACCTTCTCCGGGGGCGAGGAACTCGCCTACGACCTGCAGCAGCTCGGCCGCGCCGAGGTCGTCGGGGAGGTCACCCGCGGCGGCGCCCACCCGCGCGAGGGCTTTACGGTGCACCCGCACCTGGAGCTCAGCGTGCCCTTCGCCCGCGCGGTCAACCCGGTCTCGGGCACCAACTGGGAGGGCGTCGGCGTCCAGCCCGACGTCCCCTGCGACGCCGACACGGCACTCGACCGCGCCCTGGCCCTGGCCGCGGCGCGCCTGGCGTAGGGCCTGTCCTCGGACTCGCGTCTGCGGGACGACGCCGGGGCATGGTCGAGACGGCGAAGGAGTCCGGGGCCCCGATGACCGCGGCCCCGTTCACCTGACGGGCTCGCGGTTGATGCTCAGCAGGGTCTGGGCCAGGCCGCCGGGCACCCGGCCGGTGAGCACCGGGACCCGGGCGACGGCCCCGCGGCGGCGGTCCAGGCAACCTGCGGCAGTGATGTCGCTGTCACTTGGCATGATGCCCGGCATGGTGAGAACACAGCGCATCAAGGGCTTCTCCGCGACCGGCCGGCCGATCTCCACGCCGACCACCAAGTTCGGCGGCCAGCCCGTGTGGCTGGCCGGCCCGCAGTGGCCGATCAGCGCGGCATGGGACCGGCCGATGCGGTTCGTCGGTCAGATCGAGCTGGGCCCGGTGATCGGAGCGGCCGGCGACGGAAAGGTCGCCTACGTGTTCGTCACCCACGCCGATCACGAGGAGCACTTCTTCGACCCCGACATCATCGACCCCGACGGCGGCGAGAACGCGGTGATCGTGCAGCCGGGCGGCGGCTATGCCGGCCCGGTGCGCCCACTGCTGACCGGCCCCGGGCTGTACGGAGTCGACGGGTCGGAGGTGGAGTTCACCGTCGACCTCCGCCCCGCCGACGAGCCCGATTCCATGACGGACGAGGAACTCGACTCCCTGCCCTCCGCCGACCGGGACCGCTGCATCGAGCTGATGGACGGCGACAAGATCGGCGGAACACCGCTGTTCTTCCAGGGCGACGAGTGGCCGGAGGGCGGCCCTTGGCGGCTGCTGCTGCAGCTGGACTCGAACTGGGTGCCTTTCCACCTCAACCTCGGCTCGTCGCCGAGGTTGTTCGCCTTCGTGTCCGAGGACGGCGCCCAGGGCAGGCTGCTCGTCCAGGACTCCTGACCTGATCAGGCTCCTGGAAGCCCGTACCCGCCTGCCTGGCCCTCCTCAAGGCCGAACGCGGCGAGGTCCTCGCCTCCCCCGCCGTCCGCCGCGCGGAGCTCCCCCGCGCCGAACTCCCCCGCGTGGCCTCCGGCTGAACCCCCAGCACCGGGCGCGGCCGCCCGCCCGCCAGACCCCGCCGACCCGTCACCAGGTGACCGGGAGCGCCTCGACGCCGTAGACCGTCGACCCCTCGCGGAAGCGGAGCTCCGCCTCGGGAACGGCGAGGCGCAGGGTCGGGAAGCGCCGCAGCAGGTCCGGCAGGGCCACCTTCAGTTCCAGCCGGGCCAGCTGCTGGCCGAGGCACTGGTGGGCGCCGAAGCCGAAGGCCAGCTGGGCGACCGGGCGGCGGCGCAGGTCGAGGTCGTCCGGTCGTTCGGGGACGAGCTCGGGGTCACGGTTCGCGGTCAGCGGGGAGAGCAGGACGTGCTCGCCCTCGGCGATCCGGTGGCCGTTGACCTCGACGTCGGCCACGGCGGTGCGCAGGAGCGGTGCGGGGATGGCGAGATGGCGCAGCAGTTCCTCCACCGCCGTGCCGGTGACCGCGGGGTCGTCGCGCAGGGCGGCGAGCTGGTCGGGGTGGCGGAGCAACGCCAGCACGCTCAGGGCGAGCTGGGTCGCGGTGGTCTCGTGGCCCCCGACCAGGAGGGTGGTGCCGAAGCCGATGAGCTCCTCGTCGGTGAGCTCCGCGCCGTGCTGCCGCACCACCGCGCCCAGCACGCCGTCCCCGGGGGCGGCCCGATTGCGGGCGACGATGTCCGCCATGGCGGCGTTCAACTCGCCGGAAGCGGCGACCAGTTGACCGGCATCGGCGGTCCCGTCCATGATCACCTGGGAGCAGCGCTGGAACATCGTCCTGGTCCCGTACGGGACGTCGAGCAGTTCGCAGATCGCCGCCGAGGGGATCGGCAGGGCGAAGGCCTCGACCAGGTCGACGACCGGCCCCTGCTCCGCCATGGCGTCGAGGTGCTCGGCGACGATCGCCTCGATCGCGGGCCGCAGCCGCTCGACCTGACGGACGGTGAAGCTGCCGGTGAGCATCCGGCGCAGCCGGGCGTGCTCCGGGCCGCTGTACGCGGGCAGGAAGCCCGGGTGGTTGAACAGGGTGCGCGGCAGTGCCGGGTCGATGCCGTTGCCCGTCACCAGTCGCTCCTCCGCGAAGGCGGCCCGGACGTCGCCGTACCGGGTGATGACGACGGCGTCGATCTCGCCGCGGACCGGATGGGTCACGCGCAGCCGCGGCAGGCCGTCCTCCTCGCGCATCCGGCGGAGGTCCGGCGACGGGTCGAACGGGCAGGTCCGGTCCCGTTCGGAGGCGACGAAGGACGCCGAGCGGTGATCGGGCATGGTGCGGGCTCCTCAGCTGGATCGGTCCGGGGGCGCGGTCGCGCGACAGGAGTCGTGCGACAAAAGACGGGAAGCGTCGGCCTAGCCGTGGTACCGGGTGGAGGCGTGGTGCCAGTCGTGGGCGCCGCGGATGGTGGTCTGCAGCGCCTCGGTGCAGTAGCGCCGCAGCAGGTCGCGTTCGGCCGGGGTGAGGTGGCCCGCCGCCGTGCCGGCGAGCAGGGCCCGGTGGGCGCCGGTGAACAGTTCCAGGGCTTCGGCGCGGCGGCGCAGGGCCCGGTCGAGCGCCTCCGCCCGGGAGAGCCCGTGCTCCCGTTCCAGGCAGAGCACCAGGTTGTTCCGCTCCCCCTGAGCCGCGTCCTTCTCCAGGGAGACGATGTCGTTGTCGCAGATGATGAAGGTCTTCGTCATCTCGCGCATGACGGACAGGTGCGGCAGCGCGTACAGGTGGTCGGGCAGGACGCAGGAGGACAGCCGCTCGGCGAGGTCGACGACCGGTGCCACCCCGATGGTGTGGCGCCGGACCCGCAGGTAGGTGCTCAACGGCATCGGCGCACCGGACTGCCGGCTGCGCGCCTCGTGGACGTGGTGGTCGAGGTACGAGGACCAGTGGGCCGCCGAGCGCCGGATCCAGTCCTCCGGCATGCCGTGGCAGCTGCGCCGCCGCATGTCGGCGAAGGCGGCGGCCAGCGGCAGCGGGGACGCCTGCCCGGTGACGCCCTCCTGGACGAGTCCGACGAGGTGGCGGACCCGCTCGGGCGTGCCGCCCCACTGTTCGTCGAGCTCGTCGTCGAACAGGAAGTACCAGCTCTGCTGGTCGACGCCGATGTCCAGTTCGGCCCCGGTCGCGTTCGGGTAGAACATGGCCGCGATCAGCGGGAACTGGCCCTTGAGGTGGTGGTCCCGCTCCGCGTCCGTGGCCAGGAAGCCGAAGGACCGCGGCCAGTCGAGGTGGCGGTCGTGGGCGGCCCGGAAGTCCGGGCTGGTCCGGCTCGGGAAGGGGAGCGGGTCGGGGGCCGGGGCCTGCGGGCCCGGGGAGAGGGTCTCCGCCGTGGCTGTCATGGTGAGGTGCACCTCCGGGAACGGGAACAGGAACGGGGCCGGGTCAGGGTCGGGGCAGCGCGGAACGAAGCCGTACGGAACGGAGCCGCGCGGAACCGGGCCGTACGGATCGGAGCCGTACGGAACGGGGCTGGTTCAGTCGCCCGGCCAGGGTGAGACGCGCATGGGCAGCGCGTTGGGCCGGATCAGCGCGTGGGCCACCGGCCGGACCTGATGGCCCGCCACCGGTCGCGGCCGCCACCGGGAGACGACCGCGCGCAGGACGACCAGCATCTCGGTCATCGCGAAGTGGTCCCCGATGCACCTCCGGTTGCCCAGGGCGAACGGGACGTAGGCGCCCGGCGGCAGGTCCTTCTCGGGGCGGTCGAGCCACCGGTCCGGGTGGAACCGCAGCGGGTCCGGGTAGTGGGCCGGGTCCCGGTGCATCGTCAGCGCGCTGTAGATCAGCTCGGCCCCCTGCGGGAGGTCGACCCCGCAGACCCGCACGGGCTCCAGGGCGCGCCGCATCAGCAGCCAGCTGGGCTGGTGCAGCCGGAGCACCTCGCGGAGGAACCGCTCGGTGAACGGGAGCGTCGCCGCGCCGGGCGGGGCGCCGGCGGGCAGGGCGTCGCACTCGGCCTTGATCCGCTCGGTGAGTTCGGGGCGCCGTCCGATCTCGTGGAGCGCCCAGGCCAGGGTGGTGGCCGTGGTCTCGGCGCCGGCCATGAGCAGGGACAGCAGTTCGTCGCGGGCCTCCACGTCGGTCATCCCCCGCGGGTTGCCCGGGGTGCCGGCGAACATGATCGACAGCAGGTCGCCGCGGTCGGCCGGGTCCTGACGGGCCTGCCGGACGGCGGTGTCGGCGAGTTCGCGCAGCGCCGTGGCCGCGGCCAGGTACCTGCGGTGCCCCAGTGCGGGTGAGGAGGCGAGGGGAGCGGGCAGCAGGGTGCCGACGAGGACCCCGCGCATCACCGTGTTCAGGTGCTCGGCGACGCGCTCCCCCAGTTCGGCGACGGCCCGGGCGCCGTCCGGGCGTTCGGTGCTGAACAGGGTGGCCACGAGCATGGCCGTCACCGTCCGCCGCAGCACCACGTCCATGGCGATCACCTCGCCGGGGCGCCAGGAGGACACCTGTTCCTCGGCGATGCCGGTCATCGTGGCGACGCCGCCGGCGATGGCGTCCCGGCGGAACGCCGGTTGGAGCGCGCGCCGTTGACGGAGGTGGACGTCGTGCTCGGAGGTGATGATGCCGTTGCCGATGAAAGGCCGTGCGACGTCGAACAGCAGGCCTTTGCCGAACTTCCGGCTCTGCGTCAGGAGAACCTCGTGGACGGCCTCGGGCGAGTTCAGGACGAACACCGGCCGATTGCCCAGGAATATCCTGACGATGCCGCCCTGCGCCCGAATCGACTGGAGGAACTCCACGCGTTTGACGGCGAGTTGCGGCAGGTGGCCGAGCAGTGGAACCCGCCCCCGTGCCACGGGCGCCGCCGTGGAAGCGCTGATGGAACGCACGGCCCCGCACCTCCCTGAAGTCTCGGACCGGAAATCAGCCCGGTATTGGAACGTTCATTCGCTCGCGGTGCACGGTGATCATCGTCCGACGGATCGGGAGAGGTCAAGGGACCGGCTGGAATTGCACCACCGGGGTGATTTTGAGCCGCACGGCGTGAATTCCCCCACCGCCCGCGCATTCCGGCCCCGGGGAACACCACCCGGTCGCTCAGAGGAGGACGCCGCCGGAGACCCGATGCGCTGGGCCGTCATCCAGCGCAGGCCCTCCGACGCCAGCGTGGACCTGCGCTCCGGCCTGACCTCCATCGGCCACCGCTGTACCGATGTTCCCCGAAGCCGCGTTCCAGGCCACCAGGACCGGATTGGACCGGGACGCCGTCCGCCCCGGCGGCTAGCCTCGGCCGCACCGCACAGTCGATCAACGGAGAGCCCCATGCACCCCGAACTCGCCGCCGACCTCGGCCGGTTGCCCGAGATCCTGGAGGAGACCCGGCAGCACGCGCTCGCCTTCCTGGCGGGCCTCGACGAACGGCCCGTGGTCGAGCGGGCCGGGCCGCCCGCCGTCGCCCCGCTCACCGAGGAGGGCGGCGGGACGCGCGCCGCGCTCACGGAGTTCACGGAGCGCTGGGAGCCCCGGCTTTCGGCGAGCGCCGGGCCGCGCTACTTCGGGTTCGTGACCGGCGGGGCGACGCCGGCGGCGCTCGCGGGCGACTGGCTGACCTCGACCGTGGACCAGAACTCCAACTCCTCGCTGGACCCGGCCGGTCAGCAGCTGGAGCGGGAGACGGTCGGCTGGCTGGGCGAGCTGTTCGGGCTCTCGACGGCGCACCGCGGCACCTTCGTGAGCGGCGCGACGATGTCGAACACGGTGGGGCTGGCGATCGCCCGCGAGTGGCTGGGCGAGCGGCTCGGTGTGGACGTCGCCGAGGACGGGGTCGGCGCGCTGGGGCCGGTCCGGGTGCTGTCGGGCAGTGCGCACTCCAGCGTCGCCAAGGCGCTGTCGGTGCTCGGCCTGGGCCGTACGGCGCTGCGGACGGTGCCCGTCCTGCCCGGCCGGGAGGCGGTGGACGTGGCCGCGCTGGAGCGGGCGCTGGCGGAGGCCCCGGGGCCGTGCGTGGTGGTGGCCAACGCCGGGACGGTCAACACCGTCGACTTCGACGACCTGCGCGCGATCGCCGCGCTGCGCGAACGGTACGGGTTCTGGCTGCACGTGGACGCCGCGTTCGGCGCCTTCGCCGCGCTGTCCCCGGAGCACGCGGAGCTGGTCGCGGGGCTGGACCTCGCCGACTCGGTCTGCGTCGACCTGCACAAGTGGCTCAACGTGCCGTACGACAGCGCCGTGCAGTTCACCCGCCGCCCGGACCTCCAGGCCCGGGTCTTCCAGAACGCCGCCGCCTACCTCGGCCCGCTGAGCGAGCACCCGGACCTCGTCCACCTCACGCCCGAGAACTCCCACCGGCTGCGCGCCCTCGCCGCCTGGTTCACCCTGCGGGCGTACGGCCGTGCCGGGCACCGGGAGATCGTGGAGCGCTGCGTCGCCGGCGCCCGGGCGCTCGGCACGGAGGTGGCGCGGATCGACGGACTGGAGCTGCTCGCCCCGGTCCGGCTGAACGTCGTCTGCTTCTCGCTGACGGCGGACCCGACCCCGGAGCGGCTGGCCGCGCTCGCCGCCGAGCTGGCCGACGAGGCCTTCCTGACGCCCACCCGCTACGCGGGACGGCCCGCCCTGCGCGCGGCGTTCAGCAACTGGCGCACCACCGGAGCGGACGTCCGGCGGACGGCGGAGGCGCTGGACCGGGCCGTCCGGAAGCTGACGGCCTAAGCGGACGCACCGGTCGGAACCGGCACCGGCCAGTGTCAGTTCCGGCCGGTGCCGGCTCCGGGTCGGCCTCAGCTCCGCTTGTGGTCCCCCGTCCCGCCGTCGATCAGCTCGCGCAGGATGTCCATGTGCCCGGCGTGCCGCGCCGTCTCCGTGGTCATGTGGATCAGCACCCAGCGCAACGAGACGGAGTTGCCGAACCAGGAGGTGCCGAGGTCGTCCAGCGCGAGCTCCCCGATCGTCTCGTCGGCGTCGGCCCGGGCCCGGGCGTAGAACGCCAGGACGTCCGCCGTCGACTCGCCGGGCTCCACCCGCATGTCGGAGTCGTCATCGGCCTCGATGTCGAACGGCAGCTGGCCCATCTCCCGGCCGAACGTCCCCCGGAACCAGCCGAGTTCGGCACCGCCGAGGTGCTTCACCATCCCCAGCAGGTTGGTCCCGGAGGGCGTCATCGGACGGCGCAGCTGCTCGTCGTCCAGCCCCTCCAGCTTCCACAGCACGGCCTCGCGGTGCCGGTCCAGCGCCGCCCGGAGGCTTTCCTTCTCCCCACCCGTGAAGGGCACACGATTGCTCATGCGCGGGACCGTACCAGCCGCCACCGACACAACCGCGAGGGTGGCGGGACAGCCCTACGGCCACTGCCCCCAGCCGTCCGGGATCACGGGTGCGCCCCGTCCCCGTACACGCCGCCCGCCTCGTCGGTGAGCTCCGCGATGAGCTCCGCGTGCGCGAGGTTCATGTACCGCAGCGGGCGCCAGCGGGAGCGGTGGTCGGGGTGGTCGCCGAACATCTCCGCCGTCACGCACAGCCGCCTCCACCACAGCATGGCGTCCTGGCGCATCCGCTGCGTCCAGCCGGGCTCGTCCTTGCGGCCCTCCAGGACCACCTCCTCCCAGGCCACCAGGACGTCCGAGAGGAAGATGCAGTCGCTGGCGGTGACCTCCGCCAGTCGCGCGGCGGCCAACCGGGCGCTGGTGCCCTCGGGTTGGGCCTCGACCAGCTCACTCATGCGGGCGGCCAGGAAGGCCCGCAGCGGGGTGACGTCGTCGGTGTGGAGGTCGTCGGCGAACTCCAGCAGTTCCACCTGCTTGCGTACGCGTGCCATCGTGCGGCGTTTCCCCTCGGCTCGGACGGTGCACGCACACTGACGCACCGTCACCGTTCTCGCCACCGACCTTATCGGCTCGCACCGGACACCATGGCCGATTTCCGAACATCCCGTACCAGCCCGCCGGCCCGTGCCACCATTGCGCGGCCTCCTCGCCCAACACGCGTGGCGGACCTTGCCCTCACACCGGTGTGAAGGCCGATGATGCTCCCATGACCGCCACTCCTTTCGACCCGTACGAGCTGCTCGCGCAGAGCCGTCTCGGCATCCTCGCCACCATCAAGGCGGACGGCCGGCCGCAGCTCTCCCCCGTCATGCCGTTCTACGACCGGGAGGCGAACGCCATCCTGGTCTCCACCCGGGACGGGCTGGCCAAGACCGCCAACCTGCGCCGGGACCCGCGGGTCAGCCTGGAGGTGACCGGGCCGGACGGCCGCTCCTGGACCACCGCCGAGGGCGTGGCCACCCTGACCGGCCCGGGCACCGACCCCGAGGGGCCGGAGGTGGAGGCCCTGGTGGACTACTACCGCCGCGCCGCCGGCGAGCACCCGGACTGGACGGAGTACCGCGAGACGATGGTCGCCGACCGCCGGGTGCTCCTCACCATCCCGGTCGACCACGTGTACGGCACCCGCATCTGACCGGCCCCGCCCGGCCACCGTCACGGGGGAACGGTGGCCGGGCCGCAAACCCCTTCCGGAGCCGGGCCGTTCAGCACAGCGGGTCGACGCACCCGGTCAGCACAGCGGGTCGACGCCGCCGGTCAGCGCAGCGTCGCCGTGACCACGGTGGCGTCCAGGTCCTCCTGCCGGCTCTCCACCGCCGCCAGCCCGGCCGCCCCGGTCACCGCGAGGGCCGCCGCCACCTGCCGCTCGCTGGTCTCGAACAGCAGCGACCCGCCGGGCGCCAGCCACCGCGGCGCCTCGGCGGCCACCCGCCGCAGCACGTCCAGCCCGTCCGCCCCGCCGTCCAACGCCGGCCGCGCCTCGTGCAGCCGCGCCTCGGGCGGCAGCAGGCCGAGGTCGCCGGTCGGGACGTACGGGACGTTGGCGATCAGCACGTCCACCCGGCCGCGCAGTTCCACGGGGACGGCGGCGAACAGGTCGCCCTCGAAGACCCGCGCCGCGACGCCGGCCAGGTTGCGGCGGGCGCAGCGGACCGCGCCCGGGTCGATGTCCGCCGCGTACAGCTCGACCGGGTGCGCGGCCGCGGCCGCCACGGCGGCGCCCAGCGCGCCGCTGCCGCAGCACAGGTCGAGCACCACCGCGCCCGGGGCGGTCAGCGCGGTGGCGGCGGCGGCCAGGAACTCGCTGCGGCGGCGCGGGACGAAGACGCCCGGGTCGACGGCGATCCGCAGACCGGCGAACTCGGCCCAGCCGACGACGTGTTCGAGCGGGCGCCCGTCGGCGCGGAGGCGGACCATGGCGGCCAGGTCGGCGGGCGAGGCGGCGGCGGAGAGCAGGATCCGCGCCTCGTCCTCGGCGAACACGCACCCGGCGGCGCGCAGCCGGGAGACCACCGAGGAACGGAGGGAGGCGGAGGAGAAGACCGACAAGAGAAACCCCTTGGGGGAAGACGGGAGAGCTGACGACTCCGTCAGGGCTCCCGCGGGGGCCGACACCGCGTCGGCGCGCCGTTCGCGCTATGCGCGCGAGGCGCCCACGCGGCCGCGCTCCGGGAGCACCCGCTCGGACATTCCGTAAATGGGGCTCACCTCCCTGAGTCGCGGTCATACTCGGCGTCGGCCACCCTACCGCACCGTCAGTCGGGAACGGTCGAACAATGTCCACCGGCCCCGCCGAACCCGCCTTGGCGCGCGCCGTGCCTCACGCTCGTTCATCCGAGCTATTCGATAGCTCCACTGACAGTACACAGCTTGTCGCGGATCGTGACGGCCACCCATAGTGACGCTATGACGAGACAATCCCGCGGAGCGTCACGGCTTCGCGCCCGAACGGCCCGCTTCATCAGCGCCGCGGCCACGCTGGGTTTGCTCGGCGCAGGCCTCGCCGCCCCGCTCGCCCCACTCGCCCAGGCCGTCACGCCCGCGCACCACCCCGCCGCGCCGCTGCCGGAGCGGGTCCGGGCCACCGGCACCCCCCTGCTCCAGGAGGCCTTCACCGGTGCCACCGCCGACTCGCGCTTCATCGCCGTCGGCTCCGCCTGCCTCACCGGCGCGGCCCCCGCCCAGCCCGGGCCGGGCGACCACCCGCTCGGCGGCTGCCCCGCCGCCGAGACCGGCCCGGTGCCGCCGCTGGACTCCGCGCCGCTCGGCTACCTGCGGATCACCGACTCCGGCAACGACCAGAGCGGCGCGGTGCTCTTCGACCAGGCCCTGCCCGCCGGCAACGGCCTGGACGTGACCTTCGACCAGTGGCAGTACGGCAGCACCACGCCGAACACCCCGGCCGATGGCATCTCGTTCTTCCTGGTGAACGGCGACGTCTCGCTCACCCACCCCGGCGCGTTCGGCGGCAGCCTCGGCTACGCCCAGAAGCTGCCCGACGACAACCCGAACCTCGGCTTCCTGCCCGGCGTCGACCGCGGCTACCTCGGCGTCGGGCTCGACGTGCTCGGCAACTACTTCGGCGACTGGGAGCAGCGCGGCAACGGCTGCTCCCAGCGCTCCCCCGCCGGTACGTCCTTCCGCGTGCCCGCGCCCGGCGCCAACATGGTCACCGTCCGCGGCCCCGGCGACGGCACCACCGGCTACTGCTTCCTCACCGCGACGACCAGCAACTTCACCACCAACGGCCCGTGGCCCTCCACCCTGCCCGGCAAGCTCCAGGGCCCGCTCACCACGCTGCCGGCCGGGGTGACCCCAGCTGAGGCCCAGACCTTGCTGGAGCCCTCGCGCCGCCGGGTGAACGTGCACCTGACGCCGGCGCCCTCCCCGGTGCTGACGGTCTCCGTCGACTTCAACGACGGCACCGGCTCGCACCAGGTGCTCCAGACCCCCGCACCGGAACCGGTGCCCTCGACCTACAAGTTCGGCTTCGCCGGCTCCACCGGCCTGTTCACCGACGTCCACCTGATCCGCAACGTGGTGATCTACACCGACCAGCCGCTGCCCGAGCTGAACCTGGTCAAGCAGCCGCACGAGCCGCTGCCCGGGCTGCTGACGGTGGGCACCCCGATCCCGTACGACTTCGTGGTCACCAACTCGGGGAACGTGCCGATCGCCAACCTGGCCGTCAACGACCCGAAGGTCGGGCCGGTCACCTGCCCGGTGAGCACCCTGGCGCCCGGTGAGACGGTGACGTGTACGGCGACGTACCTGGTCACCGCCGCGGACGCCGCCCAGGGCCACGTGACCAACACCGCCCAGGCCACCGGAACCACCGACGTCGGCCCGGTCACCTCGCCGCCCGACACGGTCACCCTGCCGGTGGTGGCGCCGCCGGGCATCACGCTGACCAAGCACGTCGACGCGCCCGAGCCCTTCCACGTCGGCGACACCGTGCCGTACAGCTACGTGGTCACCAACACCGGCGGCAGCCCGGTGACCGCGCTCTCGGTGACGGACGACAAGGCCACCGGGATCACCTGCGACTCCACCGTCCTGGCACCGGCCGGCAGCCCCGGGGACAGCACGGTCTGCCACAGCACCTACGTCGTGACGGCGGCCGACGCCCAGGACGGGAAGGTGCTCAACCACGCCACGGCCAACGGGACCTCGGACGGCCGGCCGGTCACCGCGGAGGCCCAGGCCACCGTCACGGTGATCGGCCCGTCCTCGATCTCCCTGACGAAGCAGGCCGGCACCCCCGGTCCGGTCCACACCGGGGACACCGTCACCTACACCTACACGGTGACCAACACCGGCACGACCACGCTGACCGACGTGAGCGTGGCCGACGACCACGTCCAGAACGTGACCTGCGACCACACCACCCTGCTCGCGGGGCAGGCCGCCACCTGCCACGGCACCTACACCGTGACCGCCGCCGACGAGCAGCTCGGCCACGTCACCAACACGGCCCAGGCGGACAGCACCGGGCCGCTGGGCGAGCTGGTGCAGAGCCCGATCGCCCAGGTGACGCTGCCGGTGGCGGGCGTCCCGAAGCTCGACCTGACGAAGCGGGCCGACAGCGCCGGGCCGTTCCACGTCGGGGACACCGTCGCGTACACCTACACGGTGACCAACTCCGGGACAACGGTGATCGACGACCTGACCGTGGCCGACGACCACGTCTCGTCCGTGAGCTGCGACCGGACCACCCTGGAGCCCGGCCAGAACACCACCTGCCACGGCACCTACACCGTCACGGCGGCCGACGCCCAGGCCGGGCACATCACCAACACGGCGCACGCCAACGGCACCGACCCCCAGGGCCAGCCGGTACAGAGTCCACCCGTCGAGGCCACCGTCGACGTCGTCACCCCGGTGTCCGCGCTCACCATCGCCAAGCAGGCCGACAGCGCGGGCCCGTTCCAGGTCGGTGACACGGTGCACTACACCTACACGGTGACCAACTCCGGAATGACGGTGATCAACAGCATCACCGTCAGCGACGACCACGTGTCGTCCGTGACCTGCGACCAGACGACCCTCACCTCCGGCCAGAACACCACCTGCCACGGGACGTACACCGTCACGGCGGCCGACGCCCAGGCCGGGCACATCACCAACACCGCCCACGCCAACGGCGCCGACCCCCAGGGCCAGCCCGTGCAGAGCCCGCCCGTCGAGGCCACCGTCGACGTCGTCACCCCGGTGTCCGCGCTCACCATCGCCAAGCAGGCCGACAGCGCCGGGCCGTTCCAGGTCGGTGACACAGTGCACTACACCTACACGGTGACCAACTCCGGGATGACGGTGATCAACAGCATCACCGTCAGCGACGACCACGTGTCGTCGGTGACCTGCGACCAGACGACCCTCACCTCCGGCCAGAGCACCACCTGCCACGGGACGTACACCGTGACGGCGGCCGACGCGCAGGCCGGGCACGTCACCAACACCGCCCACGCCAACGGCACCGACCCCCAGGGCCGGCCCGTGCAGAGCGCACCGGTCCAGGCCACGGTGACGGTCGGTACCGCCACCTCCTCGCTGGCCGTCACCAAGCGGTCCGACGCCGCCGGGACCGTGTACCCGGGTGACACCGTCACCTACACGTACACCGTCACCAACACCGGGAGCACCACGCTGACCGGCCTCACCGTCGGCGACGACCGCGTCCGGCAGGTGACCTGCGAGCAGACCGCCCTCGACCCGGGGCAGAGCACCACCTGCCACGGCACGTACACGGTGACGGAGGCGGACGCTCAGGCGGGCAGCGTCACCAACACCGCCCAGGCCTCCGCCCGCGACCCGCAGGGGCAGACCGTGCAGAGCCCGCCGGTCGAGCTCTGCATCTCCGTCGCACCCTGCCCACCGAAGGGGCACGACCACAAGGGCGGCGGGGGCAAGGGCTGCCCGAGCCGTCCGGGCCACCATCCGATTCCGCCGCAGAAGGGCGGCCCCGGCGGCGAGCTGCCCCAGGCCGGGGCGCCGGTCGCCGTCCTCGGCCTGGCCGGGGGCGGGCTGGTGACCCTCGGTGGGGCGCTGTTCTACCGGGCCCGGCGCCGCGCGGCCGCCGGTCGGTTCGTGGCGTAGCAGCCCCGATCACCGCCTGATCCCCGCCGTCCTGCGGTCGACGTACCGCCCTCGGTGCCTGCTGGCAC